>CAZHTU010000010.1:0-13840 GCA_964535815.1 Candidatus Undinarchaeota archaeon | reverse complement strand
CCCTCCTGCGCAGTCCCGACCACCTTCAACCCGGGATCCGAATTGATGAGGTCGGTCCATCGCAATGTCCGCGATGATGTATTGGATTGCCTCGAACACCTCACTATCCCTGAAGAACTCGGACACATTGATGGCGAGCGCATCGATGAGCTTCAGGTATTCTTCATGGTCTTTGCTGAGCAGTCTGGCATACACAAGACCATTCTTCGCTTTGACAGCCCGCATCCTGACGCCGAGCCTGCGCTTTAAGAAATTGTCCTTGTAGTTCTGGATGTCCAGGTTGAAGTCCTTCAGCAGTTTTTTCTTGAGAATGTGGAGCTCTTCGTCTGTGATGTCCATATCAAAATATAAAAAGGCAAGAGGTATATAACCCTACGCCATGAAAGAGCTGAATCAAAAAGAATTAGGCACACTAAAGGAGCTTGCCAACATCGGCGTCAACTCCTCTGCGACCACGCTCGGACAGATGATTGGGAAGCAGGTGAGCCTTATCTCGCCGCAGATAAAGCTCATCAACGTCGAGCAGGTGAAGGACGACCTTAAGGATGTCGAGGCCGTCTATGCGTCAGTCTATATCCCTGTCTTCAAGAAGGCCAGTGCTGTCCTAATTGCATTCCCCAATGATTCGGGCCTGAAGCTGGTCGACATCATGCGAAAGAAGAAGCCAGGCACGACCACAGTATTCGACGAGATGGACGTCAGCGCCTTCAATGAGCTGGGCAACATCCTCGTTGGCGCATATCTCAGTGCGGTGGCCAACTTCCTGCACATAAAGGCAGATCAGGGCCTGCCCCACTCAGCAGTGGACATGATTGGTTCGGTGCTCGATGCCACGATTGTCCCGATTGCCGTGACCTCGAACAAGGTACTAGTGACGGACGCCGATTTCTCGGTCGACAATGAGATTGTGGAGGCCAAGTTCTACTTCCTCTTCGAGCCAGATGTCGTTCTGGGCTTGCTGAAGAAAGTCAGGAAATTGCTCTGATGACTGAGATAAGCGTAGGTATGGCAAGGTACGCAGTCGGCGAGGCCCCGGATGTCCTCGTCTGCAAGGGTATCGGCTCATGTATCGTCGTGACCATGTACGATCCTTCGACAAAGATCGGCGGGCTCCTGCATTCGATGCTCCCTGAGGCCAAGGGAGATACTGCCAACCCTGCCAAATACGTCGATATCGGGATGAAGCTCCTGCTCGATGAGATGCGAAGGGCAGGTGCAAAGATTATCATGCTCAAGGTCAAGATTGCAGGGGGTGCAGATATGTTCCCCACGCTCAAGAAGCCTGAAAAGATAAACGTTGGTATCAGGAACATACTGGTCGCGCAGAAGACCTTCGAGGCGCTTGGCCTAAAAAACCTCAGCGAAGACGTGGGCGGCACGCATGGGAGGTCGATACGCTTCAGCCTGAGCACAGGCATAGTCGAGGTCTCGAAGCGCATCTGATTAGTTTACAGCTCACGCTGTCCCTTTGAAAAATATGGCGGCATCACTGCCGCCGAAAACAGATCATTTCTTCGCCTTCTCTGGCAGCAACAGGTAGTTGAGCCCAAAGCAAAGGCCGAACACGACTATGGTACCCAGTATAGTTGAGAACGTCGTGTATTCAGACAGCGGGTTCGCCGTATAGACTACCACTTCTGGTACGTCAGGCAGTGCGCCCAGGTACGTTTCAAGCGTGTCTGCTGCACCAGATGCGAACTGCATGGCTATCACCATGAATGCCAGGAAACCGAACACTGCCCCTGCCATGACTGTCCTGTCCATCTTCGCCTTGAAGGCCGCGTATACCCTGTAGAGCAGGTACACTAGGCCGACCGTGATGAGTCCCTCCCCGAGGGCCATCGGCAGATGGGCGTAGAACGTCCCCATCGCATAACCAAAGGTCATAGTGCCTGAGAATGCCAGCTGCAGGGCGCACAATAGTGATCCGGCCAGGATCGAAACGAACGATGCGATGAATATCATCGCGTGGTTCTCCTTCATCTTGTACAGATACCAGCCGATCAGGACACCGACCATCCCCATGTTGAAGATGTTCGCGCCCATCACTAGGACACCTCCATCTCCGAACAGGAGCGCCTGCGCCGCGATTACGACACTTACCACTAGCATGGCCATCCACGGACCTGCTCCAACGAACGCGCCTAGCATTATTCCGGCGAATGTCCCGCCCAGAAAGTGGGCACTCACGTTGGCAGACACAGGATAGTTGAGCGCCTGCATTGCGAATATTATCGCTCCAACCGCGCCAACCAGTGGTATCGGTGTCTTTTGCCCTTTGAGTTTGTATATCGAATAGATGATAAGGGCGCCGGCCAGGATCCACATCGGTAGCCATATACCTGCTGATAATGTTCCATCAGCTAAATGCATTTTTTCACCTCCTTGTATATTTTATTCATTTGATCATAAATCTTTCAGACTTTTGTCAATCTCGCAATCTCACGAGATCCGAGCAATATGAGTGAGAAGCCCACGATTAATAGGGTGGTGCATGAGAGTGAGTGATACATAGAGTGTTCTACACCCTCTGTGACCCACGTCAGGATGGTTGCCATCCAGATTATGCTGATCAGCAGGACGGTCACGCCAGCCACTATCTTCTTGAAGCCGCCCCCAATCGCTCCACCGCGCATGGCTTTCGATGCCTGGTGCAAGTAGTATACTGCTGCTGCACCTATCCCTATGCTCAGCAATCCCAGGACCCATCCGACAATCATCGATATATCCATCTTTTCCTCCTTTATACTGACTTTTGTATTACTTCAGTTCATCAGGCAGGTCTTCATCGCCCGCAAGCAGGTACTTGATCGCATTCTTCGCGAACATGGTAGCTATCGAACCTGCAATCGTCTTGTAGGAATCCACCAGTTGCTGCAGTGTGGCCTTGCTTCCGCCGGTCACGTTACCGGTATCGTCCACCGTGATGCCAGGCACCTTTCGTGCCAGTTTCAGGGCTATTGTAGCACCGATGGTCGCGATTTCTTTCTTCACGATCGCCGTCATCAATTCATTATAAGTTGCCATTTTTCATCACCATTTCCAAAGCTATACCCCTATATAAATCTTTATCATGAGTCCATCATGGGTCGCCTTAGACCTAAATCTCTGTAAACACTTCCGCCCACTTTCTTTAAGGTGAAGACGGTGGAAAGAACCTGGACTAAGAAACCTAGATCTCAGTGAAAACTTCAGCGTCCGGGAACACCTGGATGCCCTCAGCAGTTATCGTGATGGGACAGATCTTCTTCTTGATGTTGGTCGCGCGCATCTTCATGACCTCGACGGCCTGTTCTCTCACATTGCCTTTTCGGACATTGTACAGGATTACGGCCCCGTCGACCAAGAATTCCAATCCGAAATCCGAATGTGCGTCCTCAAGTGTCGTGGTGCGTTCTGATGTCAGCAAAACAGTGCACCCCCACTCAGCGAGTATGTCAAAGAATTTGAGAATCTTTTCACGCTTCTCATACTCGTCCTTGAACAGCAAGCTAAAAGAGGTGAGTGAATCGATGCCGACCCGCGTAATCTTGGCATCCTTTATCATATCCTTTATCATGCCCCCGCCCTGCTCCATTATCTTCTCGACCTGATGTGGGGGGTACTTGAGGAACAATAATTTCTTCTTCTTAATCATGTCTTCCAGGTCCCAGTTGAAGGTTGAGTAGTCCTCGATTATCTCATGTTCGTCCTCCTCGAACGAGATGAACAACCCTCCCTCACCCTGTAGTGCGCCCTCGTAGAGATACTGCAGAAGGAACGTGGTCTTGCCTGAACCAGGCCCTCCAGTGACTAGTACAGTGCTCCCCTTTTTGAACCCTCCAGCGATCAGCTGGTCGAGTCCAGGGATGCCTGAAGGCACGCGCGCGAACCTGCTTTTCTGTTTTGTTTCTGGTTTGGCCTTCGCCAACGAGCCTGCATGCTCTTCCTTATATTCCTTAAATATCTTCGCTTTCTTCTCGACCGGTGCCTTGATCGTGCCGGTGGGCACCGACCTCACCTCCCTGCGCATGGCGAGCTTGGCGGCCTTCACTGCGCCGAGTATGGACTCGTTCTTGGCAGACGTTCCGGCCTCTTTGGTAGGGGACGCCTCAGCTGGCTCATTGGCCGGCTCTGCAGGCGTTTCAGCAGAGGGTTCTTCTTTTGCAGTTGGTGGAGCACTGGTCTCTTTTGCTGGTACAGGTTTGCTGACCTTCTTTGCAGGTTTCTTGGGTGTCTCTGATACTGCCTTTTCTTTTGGAGCTTCTTCTTTCGCAGGTACCTCTTTAGGTTTTTCAGTTGCAGGCTTTTCTGTCACTGGCACTTTTTTCTCCTTAGTCTCTTCCTTCACCGGCGCCTTTTCAGTATCGCGCTTTGATTTGAGCTTGGCCATGGTCGCCTCGATCTTGTCAATCCTCGCTTTGGTAGGACTGGGTGGTATCGTGCCAATAGACAGCCGTCGTGCCTTTCGCTCTTTCTTTTTTGGCATGCAATAGCAAAAGCACTAGGCCTATTTATTACTTACCTTTGGCAGATTCACTGACTGCAGTACTTCTCAAACAGTGGAAAGAGGACGTCCTCTTCGGCCCTCATCCGGGCAGTGTACAGCTTTGTTACTGTGTTCAGGCCCTCCCTGAACTTCGGGTCGCTCTCCAGGTCTTTTATCTCCAGGTGGAGAAAGCTGTCGAAGAATGCAGAAATTTCAACAGATATTTTCTCCATCTCAATAGTAGATGCCTCAATAAGGTCCTTCACTGCTTCGCCGCCCTTTTCCTTGAGCGGCGGGTAGAGGTAATCGTCTTCTTCTTGGACATGGTGGGTCAATTGCTCTTTCAGTCTCTTCAGCAGCCCGATCAAGTCCCCGGTGGGGAACAGCTCACCGCGCGCGAACGGGGCGAGTTCATCAAACGTGGACGCAATCTCGGCGTGCTCCTCATTCCATTCCTCGATCCATTCCTTTGTGCTCTGTGTTTTCATTTTGCTCATCAGCAGTCAAGACTTTGATGTTTTAAAACTTTGCTATTTCCACATTCTGCGCAGCCACCCAGGGGTAATGAAGCCTAGGTAGAAGACGACCCCCGCAGCTATGGACGAAATCTGGGCGATAAGGACCCAGGTCAGGCTTTGGTTTATCTCTCCAAAAGTCAACAGCACATATGTGAAGACTGCAAATGCTGCTCCGATACTCAGGGTTTGGGATCTTCGCCTTGCCACCTTCTTTTTCATCAGTATCGAATGTCTCCAGAATTTGTATGCAAGCATGCTTAAGTATAGGAGCCAGAAAAGCAGTATTGAAATCAAACGAAAGGTCCCTCGTGCCGCGATGGCCCCACCATCCAGAATAAGTATATCTGCAGGAGGTACAAGAATTGCAACCAAGGTAATTAGCAGATGGATGACAACAAGAGGTAAGTGTTGCTTCATGTGTTCCATGAAGTCGGTCAGAAAAACAAAGAACCAGAACAATCCGATCATGTTGGCCGCGTCAAATAATCTAAACAGATTGTTCACTATGGCAAGCCGCTCCAGACCCATCCCAGGCGACGCCAGCAAGGTGGCAGGCAAGCAGAAAAGCACAAAACCGGCAAAGATGGATGCAAAGGCGTAAAGAATGTGTTCCTTCTGTGGATTCTTTTTGTCCTTCAGATATTCTCCAAGTGCGTGCAGTGTTATGAGACCGAAAGGTACAGAACACAGCAGTATCCCGATTTCGACAATTGAAAGCATTTCAATCCAATATTACTATTGAGCCGTATTTAAAACTTACTCAAAGAACTTCTCCATCTTGTGCGCTTCCTTCTTTTCAACATCTTTTTGAGAGAAGAGCACCCTGATCGGCTTGATAACCTTGGCAGGTTTCAATGGAATCGTGAAATGGAATGTGCTTCCCTTACCCAGTTCGCTTTCAAACCAGAGTTTACCATTCTGTGCTTCAACTATGCCCTTGCAGATTGACAGTCCCAGGCCAGTTCCTCCATATTCTCGGTACATTGTTTTTTCTGCTTGGAAGAAGGGAGCGAATATCTTTTTCTGATCCTCTTTGGAGATGCCAATCCCTTCGTCCTTTACACTGAACACGACCTGACTGTCTTTACGTTTAGCTTCAACAAGTATCTTGGTATTCTTTGGCGAGAACTTCTTTGCATTGTTGATTAAGTTTCTTAAAACCTGCATGGTCCGGTCCGGGTCGGCTTCTATCTTTGGAAGCTTTCCTATCTTTGTGACAATCTTAATGTTCTTCGCTGGCATGAATCCATCCATTTCTTCAACAAGCCTTTTGATGTGTTTGGTCAGGTCTGTCTTGGCAAACCTGAACTTGAGGCGCGCAGCTTCGATCCTTGATATCTCCAAGAGGTCTTGGATAATGTTGTCCAGGCGTTTCGTGTTCCTCAATACGATCTTCAGTGCCTCTTTCTGTTTCTTGTTCAGTTTGCCATAGTACTCTTTCAGGAGCATCTGCGACTGTGCTACCATCGGGGTCATAGGGCTCCTCAATTCATGGCTAGTTATTGATAAGAATTCAGTCTTTGCTTTGTCCAATTGTTTGTGCTCTTCATTCACCCTACCCAGGGCTTCAGTCGTTTTGTTGAAAGCATCACCCAGGTCTTCGAATTCGTCGCCGGTTTCAATCTTGATCCGTGTTTCAAACTTCCCTCTTCTCAGGTCTTTGGTCGCTTTATGCAATTTGTCTATCGGATCTGAAACCAATCGGGAGATAAATAAATTATTGCCCATAACGACAAATAACAAGACAATGACGAACCCCAGACCGCGCCACAAAAGCATCTCCTGCAGCCCCCCATGGTTTGTAGATACTGTCTCATGCAAACGTGCTGCATCAGAGAATATTATCTGCGATTTCAGCAAATACTGAACAGTCAATCTCTCCACTTCTTCAGACGACTTCTGCGCTTGCTTAGCTTTGGCAAGCTGATAAAAACTAGTGTCAAGGTCCTCATAATCCTGCCGTATTTTCTCCATAAGGTCTGCTTCTTGCAGATAATCAAAGTGGGCGGATGCAATTGTTTGACCTAGTGACTCATACCTTGTTTCCCATTGCTGATGAGCACGTTCGCTGCCATGGAGCAAATAGTCGTATGCAACCATATCCAGCTCGAATACTCCCTCTTGGATCATCGCTGCCACGCGCATCTCTGCATCAGTGTTTTTCACTTCTTGGTACCCATAGAAAGGGAACAAACTAAAAACGAGAATTATGAGTAGGGAAATGGCTATGCTTATCCATATCTTGGCTTTAATTCTCATTCTTAGCGTATTATGGTAACCGCGTCTGGATTAACCGCATCCAAAGCATCTGTGTAAATATACTCAAGGTAATTCGGAACCTCTGTTGCGTCGGTTAGCTTGTTGTCTATCCGCCATCTTGCCTGATCGTCAAATAAAGTCAACATGGACTGTGGAAGGACAACTGCGAACTCTTGGTTTGGCCAAGCGTGATCCATGTACTCTGATTCATAATCAAACCTGTCCTTTGTAAACTCTTTGGCTTCTTCAGGATTGTCCTTGATATAAGCTTCTGCCTCCACCATCGATCTTATAAAGCGTTCAGCTGCTACAGGATTGTTCTTTATCCAATCCTCTTTTGTGAGTAATACGAAGTAGAAGTCCTCTGCCCCGTGCCAACTTACAAGAGGCTCACCCAGTTCTGTCTTTATCTCACCCAGTTCTTTCTTTATTTCATAGAGATAGGGGTCCCAGACAAAAACCGCATCTACATCTCCTGTTGAGATGGCGTCCAGCATCTCTGATGGTTTTAGATCAACAAACCCCACATCTTGAAGTGGAATGCCTTCCTCAATGGTTAAGAATACTGCAAGCTGGAACTCAGCACCGCTCTGTCCTTTGACTGCAATCTTCTTCCCTTTTAGATCTGCAGTCGTTGTAATGCCTTTATCCCTTCGGGCGACCAATTCCTTAATCTGTTTGGTAGAGACTGTTCCAAATATCCTGAGGTCTGCATTCTCGAAACTATTACTCACAAAGACATTATCTGCGGAGGTGGAAACATCAGCTTCACCAGCCATAAGCGCATCAGCACACGCCTTACCTGATCCATAACCTTTGATAGTCACATCTAAACCATTCTTTTCAAAGAATCCCTGATCTTCAGCAATATAAACAAGAGCACCAGTAAGGTACTCTGCCGCTGCCACAGTTACTTTTTCAACCGGTCCAGTGTATTTTGTTTCTTCAGCTCCATCTTGGACACAACCCACGGCCAGTACTACCAAGGCCATCAAACAGATGGCAAGTATTCTATTTTTCATTTTTCAGCACCTCCCACGTCAATAACCTTATCTACGAATGCGCTTGACTCTTCGATCAAGGCTTCCTGTTCTTCGACACTCAAGGCATAGAAAACTGCCCTTATTTTGGTTTCCCTTATCCTGTTGATTAGCGTGAAGACAAACTTCACAACCGGTTCTTTCTCTTTGTATATCAAGAGATTAGTAAGTGAGTCAAAGACAAGATAATCAAAGTCATGCTTCAGAATCTTTGATATGGTCAAAGAGAGCTCTGTGAGCGCTGCAGGTGAACTCACGAAATAACAACCCTCAGTCTCTTCGGGGGTAGCTTTGAGTGTGCTCGAGATGGCATCGATGAATACGATGTTCTCCACATTGACGCCATTCTTCTGGAAGGCCTCTTTTAGGCCTGAAAACGTCTTGTTGAGCGTGACATAACACACACTCTTTTCTGCGAGCTCCTTAACAATATCTACCACTACTTTATTGTAGTCACTGCTTGGCGTAGTCAAAAGTACAGTTTGGTTCTCTGTCAGTTCCTTTTTTATGTCCATATCAACCAATCAGTTTCTTGACTCGTTCTAAGAGATTATCCACGTCAAATGGCTTCTGGATGAAATCCACAATATTCTCAGAGTCCAGCAGTTCTTCTTTCTCAGCCTCAGAAGTCCTGACAACACTCAGGTAGGCGATCTTGACGTCTTTTATCTGGTCGATAACCTTGTTTACAGGTGTGCCAGGCATCATGATGTCCATCAGGATGAGGTTTGGTTTCATAGTCTTAAGCATTTCCAGGCACTCATCCCCGTTACTTGCGGTGATGACTGCGTATCCGTTTGCCTCTAAAACAGTTTTAACAGTCTCTCTTACATCTGGTTCATCATCAACTATCATTATTGTCTTTGCCATTTCACTTCTCCAATGCTTTTTTTATTTCAGCCATGAATCCATCTGTGCTGAATGGTTTCTGGATGAATCCGTCTGCGTCGCTCATGTCTGCTTCCTGTTTGGGGACTATGGAGACATACACGAGCTTTGAACCACACTCTTCCTTTTCTTTCAATAGCCGCAGCAGGTCATAACCTGAAAGGGTTGGCATGAGGATGTCGATCAATATCACATCAAACTCTTCACTCTCTAGAGCCCCCATGGCCTCATCGCCATTTGTAACTGGGGTAACTCCATGCCCTTCTGCTTCAAGAAGGTCTTTCATGGTCTCCAGATCTTCAGAATCGTCATCGACAACCAGTATCTTTGCCATGGGCTTTTGTCAATATCCACTTTCTTTTATACTTTACTGTACTCCCTCTTGATACCTCGCGAGGGGCTATTTCTTAGCCACTCTTTGCAACCGTTCAGGAGCTATGAACCCGAGATAGAAAACGATTCCCGAAGCTATGGCACAGGCTTCAGCAAAGTAGATGAGTGCGCTTATCTCGAAGGCGTACGCCAAAATGGCGAGGACACCTCCAAGGCTCATCATCTCTAGCCTGAGTCGGGCCTGCTTCCGCCTCACAACTTTTGAATGCTCCCAGAAAGTGTAAGCAATGACTGTCCAATAGACAAACCAGAACAATATTATCGCGTATGCGCGGACGTCCGCGCGTCCGATTGTGAAACTTTGTGCGGCTACAGCCACGCTGGCTGGTGTCACGAGTATGGCGAGCAGTGTGATGCCTGCATGCGCCTGCACAAAATTAAGATATTTCTTCATAGGTACTGACAAGTCAGTGAGAAAGACAAAGAACCAATAGACACCAATGACGACAAACGCATCAAAAAGACGAAATAAGGAATTGGCGAGCAAAAGCGTGCTTGCAGACATAGCTGGACCAAGGAACAATGCGCCGGTAAAGTCTGCTAAAAAACCCAAAGACACAAACGCAAAAGCATAGAACACGTGTTTGCGCTGGGCATCTTTGCGCTCTTTCTTGTACTTGCTGTACGAGTGCACTGCTATTATACTATATAGTAAAGCAGTGAAGAATATGCCGAAGACCATGATTGATAGCACTGTACTCTTGGTCAATTGTTTTCAGCTTTTATAATTGTTGGCCGTTGCAGATTCACTTCTTCCTGGCAGAGGCGCTCTTCAGATAGGTATCGAGCTCTTCCCTCGTCACCATCCAGTTTCCGTTAATCTTGGTCGCACCGAGTGCGCCCTTGCGAGAGAGGAGGCTGAGGTATTCCTGGCTGTAATCACAGTGCTGGGCAGCCTCTGACAGTTTTATGAGCTTGTTCCTCTCTGTCGGCTTTTCGAGTGCGTGAAGGTAGCGGTTGAGGCTCTGCTCGACTGAACGGGCGATGAAGTTTATCAGGGGTTTTTCGTCGCCTTTGTCTGATGCCCTCAGCACGCGGTAGTACTTCTTTCTGTCGTCGAACAAGAGGATGGTTGGCGGGTACCCGTTCCTAATCAGGACGAGGTTCATTAGTAGTCTTGCTGTGCGTCCATTTCCATCGCTGAAGGGGTGGATCCTGACCAGTTCATAATGGATCAGTGCAGCGAGATCTATAGCGTCTAGGTGAGCCTTTAGCAGCCCCATCATTTCAGCCATCTGGGGGAGGATATCTTTTGGTTCTGGTGGGCGGAAGGTGGCACCCGTGATTTCGACCCTCCTCGTCCTGAACCGGCCCGCATCTTCGCTCACGCCCTGCATCACGAGCTCATGGAGCTGGAGTATCAGCTCCTCATTGATTTTGCAGTCTTTAGCCACGCCCTCTACGAACTCCAGGGCCTTTTCATGGTTCGCTGCTTCCAGATAATGTTTGAGCGGTTTGCCTCCTGAGGTGATGCCTTCTTCTATGGCCATCCTGGTCTCTTGGAGGGTCAGAGTATTGCCTTCGATGGCGTTGGAGTTGTAGGTGAGCTCGATATTTATCTGGTGCCTTAAAGCATCCAGCGCTTCTTACGGTAGGGGTCTCAGGGCATCGAGCCGCCGTTTCTTGGCCCGGATGCGGTCGCGGAGCGGTGGACCTACTCTACTTTCCGGTTTTTTGTGTTTATCGGTACTCGTCATTTTTCACCTCATCCGATATATATACTTTGGGCTATTTAATAGTATCGGTATATACAAATATTGTGGTCATCCGATACTATGTGGCGGCGGAGCATCTCGAATTATTTTCAATATTGCAAATAAGTAGGGGTTCCACCCCCTACTACCTCTGTGAACCGATTACTGGCATCGCCCTATCGAGAAATATTACTGGCATCGTACTCTCTCTCAAGTTTTATATAGCGCCGAGCGATGGGCCAATTATGAGACTTTACATCGATTCCAATGTCGTGATTAGCCAGATGTTGGGAGAGTTCGGCAAGAAGTACGAATTCATGGAAGATGCGGTCAAACAGTTTGCAACAGTGTGCGCAGAGGATGGCCATGTGTTGCTCCTTTCAGACCTATTGTTTGAAGAAGTTGAAAAGCGTACAGGTGCCTCTCGCGATGATGCCCTTTTTATACTACCTGATGTATCTTTCGAAGAAGTTGAAACCTTATACAAAGACTTAGAATGTGCAGGTAAGATATCAAACACTGCGGGCATAACGGGTCCCGACGCAGTCCACATCTGCCTGGCGATGCGGGCCAAAGCAGACTACATCATAACCTGGAATATCAAGCACTTCAGGCGGCCAGGCGTTCCTATCCAATCGCTCAATCCGAGGGAGTTCGTGCTTTGACCTCTTTCACGAACTCTTCGAACAGTGCTTGCCTTTCTTCTTCAGTAGGCATCCGCGGGGTTATGCCCCGTGCCCTAATCCTATCTGCTACTATCTTGACCCGACGATCGATCTCTGCCTTTCGAACCTCAAGAATGCGGGCGCGTATGGCATCGCGGATGAAATCGTTCCTCGAGTTGTAGAGGCCTTCCTTCTGGACAAGACTGTCGACGGCCTGTACGAGCCGCGGTTCCATGGTTATCGAATATTGCTCCATTAATATCGTATTTAATATTGGATACGGTATTATATATGCTTTTCGGTTTGTATTTGGTGTTTTAGTGGTTCATCCTCAACAAAACTTTATATCCGATAACAGTGTCTCATTTCACATGCTTTCGAGACGAGGTCAAGCCGCGGTGGAGATGATTATTCTTTTGGCCATATCACTGCTCGTACTCTCGTCCGTTTTGACCTTCAGCATCGACGCGACCGAGCGGTCGGATGAGAAGGTCAGGTTGGCGCAGGCCAATGCGGTCGTCCACGACCTTACTGAAGCCGCAAACATGCTCTATGCAGAGGGTGAAGGTGCGCGCACCGAGGTGTACGTGCAGATACCCGATGCCTATATGTCTGATGACTCATACATTTTGAACAAGACCATTAATCTCGCAGTCCATGTGGCTGGCAAGCAGCACGACGTGCCAGGCAGTGCGAAGACCAATCTTTGTGGTACCCTGCCGACGACACCAGGCGGCCATTGGTTAGGCCTTGAAGTCATCGGCGGTTGTGTCCGTCTTGAAGGTGAAGAGCTCAGGCTCGACACAACCACAATCTCCTTTTCACTCACCACTGGTACTTCAGACAACCAATCTATATCGATTACCAACAAGGGCGATGAGGAAATAAATCTCACAGTCACGTGGGTACAGAATGACCTTCCAGGCACTACTATAGTGAGCCTCTCAGGCACACAATTCTCCTTGGCCGCAGATGAATCCGCATCCTTGAACATAAGTGTCTCCGTCCCTTATTGGGAGACGCGGGGCGAGTTCATGAGCGAGATAAGCTTTGAAGCGACTCGAAACGGAGAAGTGGTGGGCACAGACAGTACCTCAGTTGCCTCTTCGATAGTCCACGGCAACACTGTCCTTTACCCATTTAGATGGGATGCAGGCTCGCTTGCTGCAGGCGATGATGTATCCAAGTCTTTCTCTGTGTGCAATAATTATGATGAACCTATGACCTTCAATATCAGTCTGAGCAATTCGAGCAGCATGTCTCTACTCTTGCTCACGACAGCTGTCGAGACCAGCGAACTGACCGAGACCAATATAACTGTGATAAGCGCCTTCCAGGACAATGGAATAAACAGCACTGCTGATCTAGTGGCGAGCAATGACCAGCACCGCGCCCATATATCTGGTATCACCGCCACCAATCCCCGATGGATTGATGTCAATTATACTGCCTCGATTACAGTTAGTGATACGCTCGGCGCTTCGAGTGTGACAATAGAACACTACGAGGGTGATGCTGGTGTGCACCCATACGTCCTCTGGCATGATGGAACAGACTGGGTCGAAATATGCGAACTCCCTGACCGGGTAAATGTCCCTGCAGAGGGCCGAGATTCTTGTGACCTGTCTGCTCACCTTGATTCCGTTTCGGAGGCCAATGCTGTGAGCATCCGCGTATACTTCACCAACCAGAAGGGGACGAGGAGCGCCTACCTCGATAGTGTGGATGTGGGGACAAAGCACGCGAGTGTGACTGAGATTAGAGGAGCTCTAATCGACTCCATACTTGTCGATGTGGCGCCCAACACGTGTAATGTTACCCCAGTCTACATCTATACGTTTGAGGGGGATGACCTAGCAGACCACCTCGTCTACTTGACTGCAACTTCAGATAGGGGTGTGGATACCACTCTAGT
>CAZHTU010000009.1:0-13860 GCA_964535815.1 Candidatus Undinarchaeota archaeon | reverse complement strand
CGGTATCCCCCACGCAAACGCAACTCTCGATGCCAACACCACAATCAACGGCTCAGTTGCCGGCGATGAGCTAGGCTATTCCCTCACCTCCGGCGACTTTAACAATGACGGCTACGACGACCTCGCACCCGGAGCATATTTGGCAGATCCAAACGGAGCCAGCTCAGGCCAGGCCTATATCTTTCTTGGAAGCGCAAACGGCATCCCCCACGCAAACGCAACTCTCGATGCCAACACCACAATCAACGGCTCAGTTGCCGGCGATGAGCTAGGCTATTCCCTCACCTCCGGCGACTTTAACAATGACGGCTACGACGACCTCGCACCCGGAGCATATTTGGCAGATCCAAACGGAGCCAGCTCAGGCCAGGCCTATATCTTTCTTGGAAGCGCAAACGGCATCCCCCACGCAAACGCAACTCTCGATGCCAACACCACAATCAACGGCTCAGTTGCCGGCGATGAGCTAGGCTATTCCCTCACCTCCGGCGACTTCAACAACGACAACTACGCTGAGCTTGTTGTCGGAGCCATCGATGCAAATCCTTACGGAGATGATGAAGGCCAAACTTCAGTCTACTCTTTCTCAAGTTCACTAACAAACGTCTCGATTGACATCGGCGCTGACGGCACGCAAGAGTGGAACCAGACCGGGATATTTAGCACCACCCAAAATATCACTGCTAGTGCTTCAATCATTAACACCCAACTTTCAACTTGTACGCCGGTGAATGGCAACTGTAGTATTCAGATAAATGTCAGCACAGGATCAGCCGGCATAGTAACCCTGGACGCGCTGAGAGTTTACCTCGCTGCGTATGACAGGACACCGCCTGTGCTGAACATCGACCTGCCTGTGAACCAGGTCAACTATGTAAATGGGTCCTTCAAGTACACAGTATCTGATGCCATGTCTAACCTGGATAAGTGTTGGTTCGACCTCGACGGTACACTCAATTACACTGCAATCGCAGATTGCAATAACTATTCTATCGCCCTCACTGAGGCCACTCACTACATACAGATTTTTGCCAATGACACGAACAACAACATCAACACGAGCGCAAATATTACATTTATTACAGACCTGACTGCACCTAATATGTCGGATGTGCGGGTCGAACCCACTCTAAGTGCACAGGACGAGAATGTCACCATCTATGTTACGGTTTCAGACGGGGATAATGTTACATCCATATGGGGAAATGTCATACGGCTCGGAACTTCTACAGGCATCACATTCTCCGATAATAGCAGTCAGTTCTCAGGAACCAATGAGACAGGCGAATACAATGTGACAGTATGGGCAAATGATACTGCCGGGAACAAAGTGGAGTACAACACCTCATTCAGTGTCAAGGAAGCTGTAAGGCTCATGCTGAATGTCACGAACTCGACAGGCACAGATATGGGCCTGCTAGTCGAGATTACATACGCAAACGAGATAGTATCCAACATCACGGCGAACGAGACATCTGATTCGAATATAGGGAATTCATCGTACAAGATAAGGTTCGTGAATGAGAATGCGACATTTATCACACTCATCCCTGAGTTCAACATCACTGAGAACATGACAATTGAAGCGAAGTATGAAGTAAAGAGCACGAGCGACGTTCCGAGCCCTTCAGCAGGCACGGTGCTCGGAAATGTCATCGCTTTTGACCCTAACGTATCTGCGTATTCACAAGTTTGCTTAAGCTATGCCAATATAACCTATCAGAGCGTCTCAAATCTCAAGGTCTTTAAGGTTGCCTGGAACTTCTCTTCTGGAGCCTCAATAGGTTCACAATCACAACTAAGTACTACCGTCGACACAAACTTCGGACGAGTTTGTGCAAACGTCACATCCTTCTCTGCCTTTTCGGTGGGGGAAAATCCCTATAATGGGGACGGTGTATGTGACGCGAGTGAGTCCTGTTCTATCAGCGACTGCACTTCTGCATCCCGCTGCTCGTCCGGAGGTGGAGGCGGCGGCAGTACTATAACCTTTGTGCCTACGACTGCGAACGAGACTGAAGAAGTCAATGAGACTGCGGTTGAGGTTACAGAAGAAGTTGTGGTCGTAGAGGAACCAGAAGAGGAAGAAGAGCCTGTGACCATTGGAGTATCCGGAGCTGCTGCAGTCGTCGAAGACCGCATTGCTGATTTCGAAACCCAGGAACTGTCGATAGAGGCACAAGCCAAGCTTGAAGAAGCCAGGCAGGCGTTCTTAGACGGGGACTATGAATTGGCCCAAAGATTACTGAACGACATCAATGCTCTTAAGAGCAAAGAGGCCGCAGAAATAAAAGCTGCGGAAGTGCCAGTACGCAAGCCTTTGCCAATGAAAATAATTGTTATCGCTCTCTCGCTTGTTCTATTGATGGCTACAGGCTATCAAGAATGGGAGCATATTGAAAGGTGGTTCAAGCGAGTCCAAGAACCTAAACCTCAGGTGAAAAAGAAGCCAACAACTACGGTGTTCAGAAAGATAAAAAAGAAAGCAGTGCCGCCTGAACTCTTACCGCTCTGGGATATAGAAAAGGGCAAATTCTTGCTCTTATATCTGCAAGAAATGGATGAACTGATTGAGCTTGGAGAATTGACTGAAGCTACAGATATCTACAGGGAAGCCATGTCTCTGCTCGAAGCTATGCGTGTCGACATCCCAGATGACCTTGAATTAGTAGCACAGAATGCTATAAAAGCCAGGCACACCAAGATTTTCAAAGACAGATGAAGGACTACGAACTCGAACTGGACAAGGTTATTATCGAGCTGAAGCGCTCTGGAGCTAAAGAGATTACTTTACAGTTTCCTGAAGGCTTGAAGACGCGAGCCATTGAGATTGCGAAGAAGTTCAAGGATTTTGACGTCTCTATTACAGTCGACCCGTGCTACGGTGCATGCGACCTAGCCCCAGGCAAACATGTGGTCCACTTCGGGCACGCAGATATGGGACATGGTGACGCCATTTACGTTCCAATGTATGACAAGCGCAATCCCTTACCAGTCATTAAAAAAGCGATACCAAAGCTCAAGGGAAAAATAGGGATAGTCACGACCATCCAGCATGTGAAGTGGCTGCCGAAGATTGAGGAGCTTTTGGAGGAAAAGGGCCTGGAGGTTGCCATTGGTCGAGGTACAGGCACGAAAGGCCAGGTACTGGGATGCGAATGGGGTGCAGCTACCGGAGTGAAAGCAGATATGTACCTTTACATCGGTTCTGGGAAGTTCCATCCTGTTGGGGTCGAGATTGCGACAGGAAAACAAGTGATTGTCGCAGACCCATTGACGCGGGAAGTGAGGACTGTTGAGAGAGAGGTACAGAGGTACTGGACTAAAAGAGCAATAGCATTGGACAAGGCTCACCGCGCTAAAGTTTTTGGCATACTCATGAGTACAAAGCCTGGCCAGAATCGGTCCGCTCTGGCGCGCAACCTGAAGAAAAAGATTGAGGGTGCTGGAAAAGAAGCAGTTATTATTGTGGGTAATGAACTTAATCCTGCGAATCTTATGGGTATTCGCGTTGACTGTCTTGTCAACACAGCATGTCCCAGAATTCTGGACGACTCGTCCAACTACAAACAAATATTAATCGGGCCTGAAGAACTTGAAGTAGTTCTAGGAAAGAAGTCCTGGGACGAACTCAGAAAGGCATAAGATACTTAAAGGAAATATTACTATGAGTAATAATATGAAAGCTAGAATCCCCTCTGGTTACGAACTGAAGAAAATGCGCAAGCTCGCAGATATGACGCAGAGCGAGCTCGCCCGACGTGCAGGACTTTCACAAGCCTTGATTGCCCGGCTCGAGTCCGGAGATATCGACCCGCGCGTCTCGACCCTGAAAAAAGTAGTCGAGGCCATCGAAGAGGCAGAGAAAGAACGAACGAAAGCTAGGGATAAGATGATTTCACCTGTCAAGACTGTGAAGCCAAGCGATAGTGTTGAAAAAGCAATAGGAATCATGCGTGCGAACGGGATTTCTCAACTGCCTGTAATTGAGAAAGGGGTTCCTGTCGGACTTATTAGTGAGAAAGACGTTGTGACGCGGATAGAAGACCTGGACGACCCCAAAGACCATGCGCGGCTCAGCCACGCTCCAGTAACTGAAGTCATGGAAGACGCCCCGCCGATTGTGAGCCCGAACACAAACCTTGGTGCGATTACACAGATGCTCGAGTATTCGTCGGTAGTCTTGGTTGCAGACAAAGGCAAGCTTAAGGGAGTCATTGCCCGCTCAGATGTCCTGGGGATGGTCTAAATGTTAAATGTTATTCTGGTGGATACTGAATTGGAGCGCGTGCCTTCTGATATTTTACACCACCCTGCAGTAAAGGCCATGGCCCGCCGAAGGGAAAAGCCTGCCGAAAAGCTCATTCTGGATTCCAATTTCCACCACTCGGCCATGAACGGACTCGTAGATTTCGAACGGCGCGGCCGCCCAGACCTTGTTCACTACTTTCTCCTGACTGCGCTTGATTCACCTCTAAACCGCGCAGGCAAGTTACGCTTATTTATCCACTGTCGCGGGGACAAGATAATTCGTGTCAATCCTATCACCCAACTCCCGCAGAGCTACAACCGTTTTATTGGGCTTATGGAACAATTGTTTGAAAAAGGCCGTGTCGGAACCAGAGACATTACTTTCTTCGAGATTGGAGATGGCACACTAGACGATATCATGAAAGAAATTAAGTCTGATTTTGTATGTGTGCTCTTTGAAAAAGGCGAAAAGAAGCAGCCAAAAGATATTGGCAAGGAACTTGCAAAGCACAAAAAGCCTGCAATCCTCGTCGGAGGGTTCACACACGACTTCTTCAAAAGCGATGTAGACTCAAAAGCCGATAAGGCATATTGTATTGACCCGGATATGATGAAGGCCTGGACCTGTTCGACTAGACTAATTTATGTGTACGAGGACGCTATTGACTTGGCCAAAAAAAGGATGAAATTATGAGTGGACAGAGAAGCAGAAAAAAACCAACATGGCAGACGGATATCGCACGCGAGCGTATCGAGATTCTCTTCGAGGAAGCAGAATTAGCCTTTCCAAAGCGCGAGGATTTGGCAGACAGGTATGTCGAGCTTGCGCGCAAGATAGCCATGAAGTACAATGTCACAGTTCCAAAAGACCTCAAACTGAAGTACTGCAAGCACTGCTATAAGTATTTAAGACCTGGAACGAACAGTAGGGTGCGTATCAAGCCATCTGGGGATTATGTTGTAGTTACATGTCTCGGATGCGAAAAGCAACAAAGATACCCATACGCAAAGGAAAAGAAAACGAAGAAAGATGCAAGGAACAAAAACAACTCTTAAAGTCGGCAAGAACGGAGTCACTCCCGGAGTTTTAGAGGAGATAAAGCGTCAGCTCAAGAAAGGGAAAGTGGAAATCGAGATTCAGAAAGGCGCACTACTCAAAGAAGATGGTTCACTAGCGGACAGGAAGGAGTTTGCCCGCGAACTTGCTGAAAAGGCCGGAGCGCGGCTTGTGAAGATTATGGGCTATCATATGATTTTGGATAAGAAGCGTGCGTCTGATAATTTTAAAAGTAAACCAGTGCAAAGCACTGAAAGTTCAGTAAGTGAACCTATGCAAAAACTAGTGCCTCACCCTGTAAAACGGGATTAACCAGAGGCCAGCATCGTGGTCAGTTTATACAGCTGTTTATAGGTTATGAGTATAGCCTTTCGTTCAGTCGGCAGTTCTCCTGCGAGCGGAGTATCCTCATACACCTTCTGCAACCATTCAGCTATGGTCGTGTTGACGTTCAATCTAGTGTTCTGCCTAGAGACTGCCACCCGCGTGCCGTTTAAATCACACTCCTCATCCAAAGAATTTACAGGCGTAAGCTCGAAGGAAACCTCACTAATAAGTCCTAGAAACGCGATTATCTCTTGAATCTTTTTCTTATAAATGCTCAAAGATACCACTCTGCCTGCCTTCTTGTTTTCCGCGCACATTTCGCTTATGAGCCTGGGTCCTCGCTTCACAGTTGACGGCGAGAATACAAAGCAGTACGAAATAGGAAGGGTGCGTTCAAAGCTTATGATGAGTGGAAGAGCTACGCGATCTGGGAGGAACGCATAACACCTCAGGGTGCGGAGGCCATCTGCTTCCTCCTCTAATGCAAGCACAATCTCCTTTTCCTTATCGACCCCGGTCTCTGGCGCCCGCTTGAAATCATCAGAGACGTATCTCAAAACACCCTTAGAGTTCAAGGCGTACCTGCCAGGCTTCATACTGAGCATAGTCTGTTTGTGGTATGGCTGGAATGTGATATCAGGTAAGATTGTATCCAGTAGAGTTATTTTTGGTTCCGTCATTTTTCCTCGTAATTCAAGATGTGTGCCGAGAGATAAATACCTTTCTATCGCGAGGGAAGAACAAAAATCCTTCAGATTCAGGAGGAATCTCAAGGAAAACCTTTTAAACAAACCAATATAATCTAATACACTTCCTTTCTGAGGAGAGAAACTATGGTTACAGCATATGATGTACCTGCGGATAAGCTCATTTCCAAGGCCGCAGAGGAATTGAAGAAGAACGAGGCAATTCAAGCTCCAGCTTGGGCTCCGTTTGTCAAGACTGGCGCGCACAAAGAACGCCCTCCTGAAGATCCAGACTGGTGGTTCACTCGCGTGGCTAGTGTTTTGAGACGAGTCTACCTCGACGGACCTATCGGAATCAGGCACATGCGCAAAGCTTACGGCGGCAAGAAGAATGTCGGCTCTCGACCAGAAAAGGTCAAACGTGGGAGCGGCAACATCGCGCGTAAGGCACTACAGCAACTTGAGAGCGCAGGATATGTCCAGAAAGATTCAATCGGCAAGAAAATTTTAGGCCGGAAGATTAGTCCTGCTGGGCAAAAGTTCCTCGACTCAATAGCATTCAAGGTCGGAAAAAAGGATGAATGAGGAAGAGTTAGAGGCCATCCGTCAGAAGAAGATGGCCCAGAGGCAAGAACAGTATCAGGAACAAGCTGCTCAAGCGCAAAAACAGCAGGAGATGCTGAGGCAACTGCGCGACGGGGCCAAATTGTTCCTCTCCCGTGAGGCGCAAGAACGGCTGGACACCCTCCGGGTGAGCAGACCAGAAAAAACAGCAAAGGCAGAAGCAATCATCATCCGCTTGGCACAGAACAAGCAGATATCAAGGGAACAACCATTGAGCGATGATATGCTCAGGGACATGCTCAGAAAGCTAGACCCTCAAAGGGAAACAAAAATAGAGTTCAGGTAAAATGGCAACGAATAGACATCCTGCAAGGAAAAGGCGACTCGCTAAGAAGGAGAGGCAAAACAGGCCTGTCCCTATGTGGGTTATTGCAAGGACCGGCAGGAAGGTTCGTTCACATCCTAAGCGTCATCAATGGCGCAGAGGGAGGTTGAAGGTATGAGCGCAGAAAAGAAAGATGCACCTAAGAAGAAGGTTGACACTAAGAAGGTTGAGAAGAAGCCTGAAGTGAAAGCCACGCCGAAGAAAGAAGCGCCAAAGAAGCCTGAGGTCAAGGCGAAGAAACCGGAAGTGAAAGCCGCACCCAAAAAGGAAGCTAAGGTCGAGAAGAAAATCGAAGCTAAGAAACCTGCAGCAAAAGCAGAGAAGAAACCAGAAGCAAAAGGTGCCAAAGCTCCAGCCAAGGACTCTAAGAAACCTGAGGTCAAAGAGGAAGAGGCACCAAAGGTCGATTTAGAACGCGTTTACATCATCCCACTCCGCGACGCCAAAAAGGCGTCCAAGCGCCTCAGGGCGAAGAAAGGAGTTGGAGTAGTTAGGAAGTTTTTGAAGCGCCACATGAAAGCAGATTCAGTCAATATTAGTTCAGGTTTGAACGAGTATATCTGGTCGCGCGGTATTACCAATGTTCCACCAAAAGTCAAGGTCAAAGCTTCGCGTGCGGGTGGCGTGGTCACTGCAGAGAGGTTGGAGAAATGAAGATTTTTGTCGCTAAGGGCTCATTCCAGAACGGCAAGTTCAAACAGAACTTCACAAAGGAAATAAGCTCAGTGAGCCAGAAGCTCGCGACTGAAAAAGTGTTCGCAGATTTCGGAAGCAAACACAGATGCAAACGCAGGCAAATCACAATTACTGAGATAGTGGAGAAGAAAACAGTAGCTAAGAAGGAAGCGCCAAAGAAGGAAGCAAAAGCAACCAAAGAAGCTCCAAAGGTTGAAAAGAAACCTGAGGTCAAAGAAGAAGTAATTATCAAAGAAAAAGAAGAGGAGAGTGAAAAAGATGGCAAAGAAGAGTCCAAAGAAACAAAGCAAAAGTAGAGAGGATGAACAGGGCATTGCCATGAAGTATTCATTCTTCAAGCAGCAAGCAGAAACTGCAGTTAAAGAACTAGACAGTTTGAACATGGCTATTGCAGACCTTGCCACAGCTAAAATCGTCCTGGAGGACGTGAAGAAGGCCAAAGAAGGGGAGGATGTCTTAATCCCTATTGGCGGAAACGCATTCATCAATGTCAGTGTCAAAGATGTCAAGAAAGTCCTAGTTGGCGTTGGGGCGGATGTTGTCATGCAAAAGCCGATTGAGGAAGCACTCGACACTCTCAATGAAAACCTGGACAAGCTTGGCAAGCGCGAGAAGACAGTTATTGACCAAGTACAGTCAGCTGAGAAAGAACTTCAAAAACTCGCACCTGACGTGAAAAAAATACAGGAAAGAGCCCTGAAGAAATAGTTCAGGCTTGTTTTATATTGCTCAGTTTTTTCCTGAGTGAGATTATTGTTTCTTGCACTTCACGTGCCTTGGCATGACTTCCATAGGAGTATAATCTGCGACACTCTTCTTCGAGCCGCTCGATGCGGAAAGAAATCTGTTTCTCTGCCTTTGAAATGGTCGCGGCTTTCTTTTGTAGCCGTTCAGCAGCACCGTAATCTCCATGGGCGAATGCGTCCCTTGCGCGTTTCTTCACCTCATCAGAGAAGCTGAATTTCTTCTCTATAAGTGCGTCCAACGGCATCTCGCCAGTGTATCCCCATATCCCTAGGAATGCAATAAAAGAAGAAATTAACAGTCCGAGTGTGATATTCTTCACGATTGTGCTGACACCTGAGCTTGTCGGGATGCCTGCAGCTGTGACTGCTAATCCTGTTACTTGAAGCCTGGCTGTCTTGCGCTCAAGCACATCGCCTGCAAGGTCCTTCATTGAAACAAATACTTGATATTCTCCCTCTGCTAATTCCGATTCAAATTCGATTTCGACCTGGGAAACTCCTTCCATGCTCTCAAAGAGCCGGGTAGTTGTGAAGAGCACATTATCATCAAGGTCTTTTATGACTATCTCTGCGGTCACATTCACCTTCAAATCAGTCTGTGGAAGGAGAACAGTAAGGGTGTTTTCTGCCTCAGAGATAATGAGTTCTGTAGCTTCGGCTGCATTCTCCACAGTTAGCTCCTCAGCCTCCAAAAGCATTACTTCAAGTTCAGCTGCTTCCACGGCTGCAGCTTCTGCAGCTAGGGTTTCTTCAGTGGCCTCAACTACATCTATCCACAACTCGTTAGTCGTGTGGCACTCTTTGATTGAATCGTGGGTGTGGCATGCTTCGAGTGTGATATTGTGCTTGCCTAGTTCAGTGGAAACAGCAACATCCACCTGAACTGAATCTGCGGCCGTGTTCGACGTATCTATCGTCGAAATGTATGTCGAATACGCCCTGAGGCCGACTGCCAAAAGGTCTGCAGAATCCACCTTCACGTCCTTTATCTGTGTGGAACCTGAATTAAGTATCTTGAAAGGTATTCTGAGTGTCTCACCCTGACGAACAGTGAATGCTTCTGAATCTGCCCAGAATGCAAACTGGTAGCTTGGTAAGGAGTAACCTCCGCCACCGCCCCCTCCGCCGCCTCCGCCTGAGGAAGAAACAGTGTCTGCACGAAGTGTGGCTTGGGCTGTCTGTTGGACGCCATTGTGCTTGCAGTATGCAGATAGAGTACTAAGTTGGATATTTGAACCGGCTGTGGCATCGGATGCCGCAGTGACTATCCCACCAAGGTCAGCAGTCCGCGCGGACGGTGCGACATTGGTTTCCGAACCACCGGTTACTGCACTAGCACCGTTGGCTGGCGTATCTCCACTCACACTCACATTGATTGGGACATTACCATTGTTATCAACATATGCAACAAAGTCGAGTGCTTGCCCCTGAGTAATACTTGAAATCGTGAAGATATTGGAGCTGAAGCCACATGCGATTGTCCTAGACACGTTCACAGTGTAGTTCAGGGTCACACTGTCGGCATTCAATGGCTTGATAACTACTGAGCCTAGATAGATACCAGGAGCTTGGCCCCTTGGAACCTCAAGCGTGACATTGATTCTCTGGCTGGTGGACTTTGTCAACGAGCCAACAGGTGTGTAGTTGAACTTTATGTCTGAGACAGTATTATTGTCCCAGGCGATACTGTATAGGTCATCCAGACCGCTCGTCTCGCTGATGTTGAATGAAAGGGTGGCATTCATGGTATTGTGGTCCATGATACCAAAGTCCAAACTGATGGGGTCGACTTCCAATGTACTGCGGTCGTAGACTGTGAGGGATTTGGAGACATTGGTGCTCGTGCCATTGCCCTGGAGAGTTATATTGAAGCTAATCGTGCCTACCTCTTTTGGAGTGACTGTCCAAGAGACTGAGCACGTGCCGTCTTCGGCGAGCAGGTCGGATTCAGGCTTGCACACCTGTTTGAACGAACTCGTCATATTCAGGCTCCCTGGCTCGAGGGTGACATTTGCCCAAGTAGGTAAGGTACCATTGTTTGTGACAACCGTGTCAAAGGAGAAACTAGTATTCACGCCTGCAGTCGCAGGCAGTGTTGTGGACTGAAGGGCGAGCCTTGGAGAGGCCGCACCGACATTGATTGTGCGCGAGATTTTCTCAGAGACATCACTGCACGTTAGGTTCGCAACTACTGTGAACTGTCCGGCAGTAGTTGTGTTGAGTTCCCAGTTGATTGATTGCTCATCTGAGAGTGCCCCAAAGGTCTGATTGGGTTCGCCAATAACATGCGGGAATCCGCTAACATTCGCCGAACAATCAGTAAGTGAGCGATTGACTATTGCCATGACCCTAAAGTCAAATGTGCGCGGCTGGAGAGGAACTGTGTCAAGCTCGTCAATCCTGAGAGCTAAATCGTCAATGACATCGAATGAGTAACTCTTGGTCCAGAAGGTTCCTTCTGCTGAAGTGAGGTTGAGCTCGTAGTTCTGTGTCCCTTCGGAAGTGAAGGTCTTAGGTAGTTTTGCTGTGCACTCTTCACCTGAAACTAACGCCTGCGAGCAGCTGACGATTGTCGTGCTCGCACCTTCAAAGCTGACATTCACCTCGGTCGCGTTCACACCATAACTCCCACCCAAGTGGTAGGCAACCACCGAAATGTTCATTGGCATGTCCTTAGCGACCGGAGATGGAGATGTTACGACCGAGGTGATGTTCAGCACGTCAACATGAATTGTCCAATTGGTCCTGTCCACTGCTAGCGACTGGTCGCAGAGTGCGACCGGATTGATAAAGAAGGAACCGCGGGAACTGGCATTGAGCTGCCATGTGGTAAGGTTAGACACGTCCTGAGCGATGAGTGGGATAGAAAAATCTGCGGAACCGGACATCAGGTTCAATCCTGACGGAACTGTATACGAGATGTTACACACAGTCAAATCTGTCGTTGAGTTAGCAGTTAGGTTGAACAAAAGACTGAAAGGCGTATCCAGACTGGAATAAATGGCCTGAGTTTCAGGGTGAATTACAGCCCCGGCACCCGTAAGTGCGGAGAGCGTGACCGCTAGTAATAAAACAAATGTACCTACTGCGAATACTCTCCTGAACTTCACTTTTCCTACCTGTCTACATTATGGGTAGGGGATATATTTAATACTTATGAAGTCATAGGAAATGCCATGTTTGGACGGCTAAAAGATAAATTATCAGGATTTGTCAAGAAATTCTCAAAAAAGGTGGAAGAAGAGGTCGCAGAAGAGGTAAAAAAGCAACCAGAAGCCAAAGGCAAACCTGAAATCGTGGCTGAAAAAGAATACAAAGAGGCCACCGAAGAAGTCCACGAACCACAACCTGTCGAGGAAGCGGAAAAGGTTGAAGAGGCAGAAGAGCCAAAGGCCAAGAAAGAAAAAAAGACTAAGGCCAAGAAGAAGCCTAAAGCTAAGAAGCCAAAATCCGCCCCTGAGCCGGAAAAACCTGAACCGGTTCCAGAGCCTGAAGAGATAGAAGAACCTGAAGAGGTTGAACCAGAGGAAGAACTTGTCCTTGAGGATCCTGATTAAATCGAGACTGAAGAACCCAAAGAAGAACCAGAGCCTACTCCAGAACCTGAACCCGTTCCAGAGCCAAAGAAGAAAGGTTTCCTAGCAGGTATCTTCAAGAAAAAAGAAGAACCAGAGCCAAAATTCAAACCCGAAGCTACAAAAGAGCCTGCTGGGTTCCTTGGAAAAATTACCTCAAAGGTCATCGAGGATAAAGACATCACGGATCTTTTATGGGAGTTCCAACTTGGCCTTTTGGAGAATGACGTTGCTTATGATACTGCTCATAAGATATGCACAGACATCAAGGAAAACTTGGTCGGAAAACCGATTCGGCGCGGACAGGTAGACAAGGCGATAAAGAACGCCGTGTACTATGCCATCCGCGACGTGCTCAAAGAAGGTTTTGACCTGATTGAGAGAATCAAGAAGTCAGAAAAACCATTCAAGATTATTTTTGTCGGTGTGAATGGCACTGGCAAAACCACCTCAATCGCTAAAGTGGCCCAGCTCTGCAAAAAGAATGACCTAGCACCCGTGCTCGCGGCAAGCGACACTTTCCGCGCGGCAAGCATCGAACAGCTTGAGCACCATGCTAAGGTGCTAGACGTGAAGATGATAAAACATGATTACGGGTCTGACTCGACCGCTGTAGCATTTGACGCAGTCGAGCATGCCAAGGCCACGGGCAAGGACGTGGTCTTGGTGGACACTGCAGGAAGACTGCACTCAAATGCCAACCTGATGGACGAACTCGGAAAGATGCTCCGCGTCATCGAGCCAGACTTAGTAATCTTCGTCGGGGATGCAATGACTGGGAATGATGCAGCCGAACAGGCAAAACAGTTCGCTGCCCTGCGTGTGGATGGTGCCATCCTCACCAAGTCTGATGCAGATGCAAAAGGCGGTGCATGTATCTCCATAAGTCATTCAATCCAGAGACCGATTCTCTACTTAGGGACAGGCCAGGGATACGATGACTTAACAAGATTCACACCTGACTGGTTTATAGAAAAGATAATCGCATGAAAACTCAAATACTGCTCTTACTACTAATCATGGGTTGTGTAGCCCCGCCTTTGCCTTCAGGCGGAGGAACAGGGAGTATGCGAGCCTTGTTCTGTCCAGAGGACGCGTGCCAGTTTGAACTTATTTCGCAGATAGAGTCGGCCCAAACCTCAATTCACTGTGCAGTTTACATCTTCACACTTGAAGATGTGCGGGAGGCAATCATCCGCGCAAAAGAACGCGGTCTCGATGTCAAGCTCGTGCTTGAAAAAGGCGAAACAGATTCGGATTATTCACAATTCATAAACCTTGAAGCAGCAAATGTGGATGTGAGGCGTGACGCAAACAACTACTTGATGCACAATAAGTATTGTGTCTTCGATGGAAAAACAGTCTGGACTGGAAGCTACAATTGGAGTAAATCTGGAAGTGAGCGAAACAATGAAAACGTTGTGATTCTGGAAGACTCGAAAATCGCGGCTGAGTACGAGCTCGACTTCGAGAGACTTTACATGTTGGCAGAGTAAAGTTGCTTACTATAGTATCACAGCGCACGTACTGCTGTAAACAAGACTAGTATAACTAGACCAGCCAGTAATGCTAC
>CAZHTU010000008.1:7249-14128 GCA_964535815.1 Candidatus Undinarchaeota archaeon | reverse complement strand
CTTTGGGGTCCGATTTATAATGATCATAGAGATATCCAGCAAATGTCCAGACAATGACTTCTTCTGTGAGTTGATCCCCGGAAACCTGTTTTCTGCGGGAGAGTGCTGCAATTTCGGGTTCGAGCACCTTGTGAACAACAGCTATACCTCTAGGCATGGTAGTAATTATCTCTTCGGCATTAGACTGTGCCAAACCGACCACTTCCTCGTATAATGCGTCCATTGAGGCCCTTCTTTTAGTAACTGCGCATATAGCGTCGTACTTAGCTATTGTTCTTTTGGCAATTCTGACAAATTTCTTATCCTTGGAGAGTAGGTCGTAAAAGCTACGATAATAGGTAGGCTGGCCCCTTTCTCCCGCAATGGCGCGGATAAGTAAGATATAATTACCTAAAGTTGTATGCCGCAAAGTCATATTTTCGGCACGGAGCTCTTTTAGTATACGAAGTTGGAGCTCTGCCTTACCTTTGGTCTTGTATTCATCTGAAAAGTCGAAGACTAACTGGCAAACCCTGCGAACAGGATATGTACGGTCGAGCGAGTCATACTTAGCTATTACGTTCTTGGCGAGCTTGATGAATGCTGCGTCTTGCTTGAGGGCTTTAGAGATATGGGAGTGAGTTCTGGAGACGCTACTTCTGTCCTCAGCGACATCGCGGATTGTCTGGATATAGTCATCCACAGTGTGTAGACTGACACTAAGGTCTTTAGCTATACGGCCCTGCAGCGCCCGCTTGCCCTTGTTTTGGTATTCTTTGGAAAGGGCAATAACCATCCGACATATTGTGTAGGCGCGCTGTTTTGCATTCTCGATAGAAACACGACGTATAGAATTGTACTTCTTCATGGCTCTTTTGGCGAGCTTGATGAATGCTGCGTCTTGCTTGAGGGCTTTATATGTGCGCGAGTCTGCTTTTATCGGTGCCTTTCCAGTAACAATGGCACTGAGGATATTGATATTGCTGGCTACAACTTCCAATCGAATGCTGAGGTCACTTGCGATGCGGATTTGGAGCACCGTCTTGCCCTTGGTTGAGTATTCATCTGAAAGGTCGAGAACCATCTGACAAATGGCGTGGGCGCGTTCCATCGTTTCCTTGTAAGAGGTGGAAAGCATGGTAACCTTTTGTCAGTTAGAGATATAATGGTTTTGTTTCAGCTCAAAATTTATATACTCTGCTCGCTTTCCATCCAGTGAGGTGCCATTATGGGAAATATCAGAGATAACATGCTTCAGATGAAAAACATGTCAGAGCTTCAGCTCGACCTCGCTTATTCTGCACTTTTTCTTCAGGACAAGGCTTTTGCCCACCGGGTGAAGGAATTGCAGGAAGAGATGCGGGTACTCGAGAGGGAGACGACAAAATATATCTTCAGGGTGAAAGAATCCGATGAAGATAGAACGATGATGCTAGAGCTCATCGGAAATATGCGCGACATCTCAAATATCGCAGTAAATATTGCAGAGATGACCAAGGGGCCAATCCCACCAATCATCCGGGATGTTTTGACTGAGACAAAAGAACGAGTCGTTACCGCGACCGTAGCGCACGACTCAGTCTTTGCCAATAAGAAGCTGGATGATTCCGAGGTCCGGACGCACACAAAAGTCTTGATAATCGCCATCAAGCGCAAGGAAGAGTGGTTGTTCGAGATTAATAGGGATACAGAATTGAAAGCCGGGGACCTTTTGGTCGGTATCGGTACTGGCGAAGCAGAAAAGCTCTTCAAAGACGCAGTCAGAGGTAAAATAAAGCGCGTACTATGAGGGACTTCAACCAGATCTCGATCGGTCTGTTTATCGCCACCTCAGGTGGGATACTAGCTGGTGCTCTTTTGGCCAGTTACACAGAACAGATAGATCTGGTCCCAGGACTCTTTATTCTCTTGCCTGGGTTTTTGGAACTTCGCGGGAACATCAGCGGCACCTTGTCCTCGCGCATGAGTTCAGCCCTGCATCTGGGGAAGATGAAGCCACGTGTCCGCGGGAATAAACTATTGGCAGATAATGTCTTGTCCTCCTCGATACTTGTTCTAGTAGTGAGCACCATTCTTGGACTGCTCGCATACGGCTTCGGTGCGCTTGCATTCGGTATCTACAATTTTGCCATCATCCCTCTTTCAGTCTTTGCGGCCGTGATATCAAGTGTTATTCAATTACCAGCGACAATCCTTTTCTGCTTCTATTTGTTCAAAAAAGGATATGACCCAGACAACATAATGGGCCCGTACATCACCACGCTTGGAGATGTCGTTTCTGTCTTTTCGATACTAGCAGCGATATGGTTGGTGGCAGCATGAAACTAGACAAGACTTCCCTGAAGATAATCACTGAGAGCCTAAAGGTCCTAATACTGGCCTCAGTCATCTCGACCATCGGTGGAGTAAGGATAGAAGCCATCCGCGTACATATACTCGCCATCATCCCTCTTCTGATTCTCTTGCCAGCACTCAATGATGTCGCTGGGGCTTTTGGCACTGTGATATCCTCGAAGTTCACGAGCATGCTCTACATGGGCAAGATTCGCGGAAAGTGGTGGAAGTCGCGCGAGCTCCACAAAATGTTCACGATTATGCTCGTTCTGGCACTAGTGTACTCAGTCTATGTGGGATTCCTGGCCTCGGTGGTCGCAACCCTCTGGAAATTCCAGATGACCATGGCCATCTTCTACAAGATAGTCTCAATCTCAGTAGCAGCGATAACTTCGCTTGTTGTCATGATCTTCTTCATCTCTGTGGTTGGAGGAATCTACATCCATAAAAAAGAATTAGACCCAGACAACTTCCTAATCCCAATAACTACATCCTTAGCAGACCTAGGAAACATGGCAATATTTGCTATGCTCGTCCGCTTCTTCTTCTTACAAGCTTAGGCTAATTATCCGAACAGGTTGGAGAACCTTATAAAGAACTGTGAGACAATTCCGGTCACGACATTAATGACGCGTACCCAGATACCAGTCTCCTCCTTTGGCTCGTAGAATTTAATATCTAACTGCTTTTCGACGAACTCCTTGATGAGCTTGCCTTTGAGCGTCTTACCCTCGAATGCGAAATTCTCGTTGTTGTTTATCCTAGCTTTGGGGTCTTCTGCCTCCAATACCTGGTTAATGAAACCATTAGAGGTAGTGATGTGGATATCTCCGTCGACATCATCGTTAGGCAAGAAAAAGACATCTCCATCCTGACTGATAGAAAGCTCATAGGTCTCTGCATCCGTCAGTTCGAACCCAATATAGATAGGTAGTCCATACTTGAGTGTGTCGAGATTTGACTTGACTGTTGACTCGATTGAAGGTTTGTATTCATCAAAAGCCAAAACAAAAGCGTTCGTTTCTTCTCCTGCGAAAACAGGACTCAAAAAGAGCGCGATTGCCAAAATAGCGAATAGTTTTTTCATATAATCACCGTCGGATAGTAAACAGTCTGAGCTTAAAAAGCTTAGCAAAAGAATAGGGCGGGCCGGGAAACCCCGGCCCTGGATTAAAAATCCTAACTAATCGTCGTCTATTGTCGAGAGGTCGCCAACCGGCAATCCAAGTTCTTTAGCCTTCAAAACGCGCCTCATGATTTTTCCGCTTCGCGTCTTTGGAAGCTTGTCCATGAACTCGATTTCCCTCGGCGCGGCGTGTGCGGCCAGACCTGTCTTAACGAATACACGAATTTCCTCTTTCAGCTCGTCGCTTGGTTTCGTTCCGGGAACTAACGAGACAAATGCCTTTATAATGTTCCCTCGAAGGTGATCTGGTTTTCCAATGACGCCAGCCTCTGCAACTGCAGGGTGCTCGACAAGCTTAGACTCGACCTCGAAAGGTCCGACTCGCTCACCAGATGTGTTAATAACATCATCAACACGTCCTTGGAACCAGAAGTATCCGTCTTTATCTTTGTACGCTGAGTCTCCAGACATGTACCATGGGTCAAATTGGAAATAAGACTTAAACTTCTCCTCATTGTGCCAAATTGAGCGCATCATAGATGGCCAGCCTTTCTTGATTGCAAGATTTCCAATCGTGTCCGGACCTACCTCTTTCCCCGTGTCGTCAATAATTGTTGCCTCAACACCTGGGAATGGCTTTCCCATCGAACCTGGTCTGACGTCCATTGACGCGTAGTTCGATATGAGCTGCATTCCAGTCTCAGTCATCCACCAGTTGTCGTGGATTGCGAGGTTGAATTCCTCCATGCCCCACTTGACCACTTCAGGATTCAATGGTTCGCCAACACTGAATATCTGCCTTAATGAACTCAAATCGTAGTCTTTTGGCTGCTCCTTTGCGGCCATAATAAATCTAAAAGCAGTAGGAGCACTGTACCATACGCTTACTTTGTGCTTTTCAATAGTCTTGTACCACTTGTCAACACTGAATCGCCCACCTCGGATTACCTCGGTAACACCATTCAACCACGGAGCAAAGATACCGTAGGAGGTACCAGTAACCCACCCTGGGTCAGCAGTACACCAGTAGATGTCATCCTCGTGCAAATCAAGAAGCCACCTGCCTGTCTGAAGGTGGCCAATCATAGCATTGTGCACATGCACAACACCTTTCGGCTTGCCTGTCGAGCCTGAAGTGTAGTGGAGTAACATTGGATCTTCGCGATCCATCCACTCGGTTTCGTGTTCTTCGGAAGCTTCGGCCATTTCTTTCTCATAGCTCCACTCTTTGACATGTCCAAGAGGAAGCTTGTGGAATTCTGATTCGTCCCCTGCTTCACCCTCGCCAACATAAATAATGTGCTTGAGGTCTGGAAGCACGTCAATAGGGATTCTTTCCCTCATTGATGGAATCGTAATTATGGCTGCAGCCGAGCTGTCCTGCAACCTGTCTTTGACTGCACCTTCCATGAATGCTTCGAAAAGAGGACCGGCAATCGCTCCAATCTTTACAATCCCCAAAAAGCCGATGTAAAGTTCCGGACTTCGGGGCATGAAGATGAATACTCTATCTCCTTTCTTTATCCCAACTTTCTTCAAAAAGTTGGCGAACTTGTTAGACTCTTTCGACAATTCACCGAATGTGAGCTTGCGTTCCTCCTCATCGCCCACATATATGAGGGCAGTCTTGTCTTTCTTGTCGCTCTGAGCGTGTCTGTCCACGGCCTCATGAGCAATGTTGACCTTTCCAGTCTTGTGCCAGGAGAATTCTTTCTCGACATCCTCCCATTTGAATGTCTTGTACGCCTCATCATAATCCTTCATATTAGGCTGTACTTTCATCTTGGACAAATCCTTATGGATTATGTCCTCTTCTGCTAATTCCATATTTTTAAACCTCCGTATATCCAATGATTAGAATCCCCCGGGCCGGATTTGAACCAGCAACATCCCGGTAACTCCCGTTGGCGGCCAAGGCCGCCAGTCCGACTACAGCCGGGCGCTCTACCAGATTAAACTACCGAGGGATAAAACTTAGAATAGGTTGGTGGGCCTATTTATTAACTTTCTCTTTCTTTGCAGGCTTGGCTTCTTTCTTCGCCGGCTTTGGCGCCTCTTTCTTTTCTACCTTTTTCTCGGCCTTTGGCTCTATCTTTTTTTCAGGCTTTGGCGCCTCTTTCTTCGCCGGCTGGGGCACTGCAAGCCTCTCAGACTTGGCAAAGTAAGTAGCAGTTCCCTCCTCGACCTTAACTCTGGCTATCGCACTTGGGAGGCGAGCCTTCTTTATCGGGCCGATTACATGGTAGATAAGCGCGCGCTCCTCAAATGGAACAAGCATCTCAAAGTTCCAGATGTATTCCATCTTATCTCCGAGCTCGGTTATCTGCCTCGGCCGTGAGGTGAGGAAGTGCTTGGCCGCGAATTCCTTGGGAATCGCATCAGTGACCTGGATGTCTGTTAAGGTCTTTTTAGAGACGTTCTTGACATGAACAGCAACCTTAAGCTCGACCTCGTTCCTGTGATACCCTACTCCCAGAATGTCTTTGGTCACCTGCACAAGTGAGCGGGCCTTGATCTTGAAATAGGCAGTGTAAGCCAGAAGTATGAAAATTATCGCGAACAGTGCGTATACCACTGCAAGCACCTTTCCGTAAGTCGAAACCACTAAATTCTTGGACTCTCCAGGCATTAGGCGAACAGTCCAATAGTAAGTGTTGCCCTCGCTTCTTGTTGGTTCAATCGAATAGGTTAGAAATCTTGTTTCCAGTCCTGTGAACTCGCGCGAAATAGTACGCTCCTCAGGAGCATTGCCCTTATTCTCAAAAGTATAAGAGAACTTCTTCGTCCATATAGTATCAATATCTTCATCCTTGGTCTGAACAAGGTCGCGCGTCTCGACCATCGAGACTATTGCTTCACTTTGACCAATCTCCTTGTCTTCGCCCTTACCCTTCAAGATAGCCCGAAGCGTATACTCCCCAGCTAAGTCCTCTGGCTGGAATAAGTAGTCAGTCACAACAATCTTCGCGTCCTTAGCCGTCAGGTCAAAGACTTCTGTGTCTGGATGCCAAACCTCAGTATCCCCTCTAAATAAGTAAGTATCAAGAATAAGTCCTTCATGGAACACATTTCCATAATTCTCGACCTTGGTCGTCACCTCTATGCTCCCTCCAAGCTCAACCTCTGCCAAACTCGACCTCACTTCCAACAAAAGCTTCTCTGTCGGAATGACATTTATGTCAAAATTAGCAATATCATAGATTGTCTCTTGGCCCTTGACTGCACCTAAGACTCCAAAACCATACGAACCTGCTACGGCAGCCTTTGGCGCAGTGATATACACCTTAGTACTGTTGCTCGAATTCTTGGCAACAAAAAGTGTCGGGTCGATAATCGTGACCCATCCTGACTCACCACTCGCTATCGACAATCTGACAGTCTGGTCGGACTCCATTGCATTCTTGACTGTAACATCAAAGGCCGCGGCCTCTTCAGGAGCG
>CAZHTU010000008.1:0-7239 GCA_964535815.1 Candidatus Undinarchaeota archaeon | reverse complement strand
CCGTGTGGCGCCTTCTACCTGAACTCTAATGATGTCCAAAGCAAAAGCTGAGGGCAAAAACAACAGCAACAGGAGTAATGACCAATATTTCATGTTTAATGCAAATACATTCTAGGATATAAATCCTTTTGGTCTACTTTTTGGGCCGCTTTTTCTTTTCGTGTGCGTATTCTGGCGTGTATGTTATGGTTTTTCCGTCCCAGATTGCGCGCACATAGAGTGGTTTGCCACACTTCGGGTTAGGACATATCCGATTACGACCGCCATACCAGAGTTCGCGCCATTCAGAACCTGTCACTATCCGTTCTTTGAAAGCCCCATGACCGAGCGTGACATGACGGCCACAACGAGGGCAGTGTGTCCGCACTTCCTTGCGCCACTTTGGCCCTTTCTTTCTTCCAAATATTCCCATTTTTGTAAAAGTGGTGGGGCCGCCCAAATTCGAATTGGGGTCTCTGACTCCCAAAGCCAGAAGGATGGACCAGACTACCCTACGGCCCCATACTGTAATCGAGGTCGGTTCTTTTGGTCCAGCTTTTCTTTCTAAGAAAAGATGCCCCTACGACCCCATGCCGTAAAGGCAGAAGTAGGTCACCTACTATAAATATGTTTCTTGTACGCCTCATTCCTGCACAAGGAAGGCCTTTCGCTCACTGAACTCTTCCTTCTTGCCAGGGTTCCATTGGCTCACTGGCCTCAGGTACCCAACAACGCGGGAATAGATTTCAGTCGCAGCACCGCACTTATCGCAGGTTTTGTGCTCTCCTGCTAAATAACCATGTGCAGGGCAGACACTAAACGTCGGTGTCAGTGTGAAGTAAGGCAAGTGACACTTCTCGCAGACCTTTTTCACAAACTGCTTGACAGACTCTGGATTGCTCACCCTTTCTCCGACAAAAACATGTAGAACAGTTCCACCAGTATACTTAGTTTGTATCTCGTCCTGTAGCTCGAGGGCTTTGAACACGTCGTCAGTATAATTTACAGGAAGCTGGGTCGAATTGGTGTAAAAAGGCTCAGCTCCAGCTTTGAACTCTTCTTCATTGGCACACTTTATGGCCGGGAAGCGAATCTTGTCATTCTTTGCCAGCCTATACGAAGTCCCTTCCGCAGGAGTCGCTTCAAGGTTGTAATAGCTTCCAGTCTCTTTCTGGAACTCGACAAGCTTGTCGCGCATAAAGTCCATGACGCTCAGGGTAAATTCTCTCCCTTTCTCGCTTGTGATATCTTCCCCGAAAAGATTCAAACAGGCCTCATTCATGCCAACTAATCCAATTGTGGAGAAGTGGTTCTTCCAGTACTCGCCATTTGCTTCCTTGATACCTTTGAGATAATGGCTCGCGTAAGGATACAGATTCGCGTCCGTGAACCTTTCTAGAACTTTTCTCTTGGTTTCAAGGCTCTCTTTCGACTGTTCCATGAGTTTCTCAAGCCGTTCCTTGAACTCCTTCTCGTCCTTCGAGAGATAACCAAGCTTTGGCAGATTGATAGTAACAACACCAATCGAGCCTGTGAGCGGGTTTGCTCCAAACAATCCTCCACCCCTCTTCTCCAGCTCGCGGTTGTCCAGTCTCAAACGGCAGCACATGGACCTCGCATCTTCTGGTTGCATATCTGAATTAACAAAATTTGAGAAGTATGGAATCCCATACTTAGCAGTCATCTCGAAGAGTTGTTCAAGCATAGGATTGTCCCAATCAAAATCCTTTGTAATATTGTAAGTCGGTATTGGGAAGGTAAACACCCTTCCCTTTGCGTCCCCTTCAATCATAACCTCGATAAAGGCCTTATTGAACACATCCATCTCCTTCTGGAAGTCGCCATACTTTTCGTCCTTAACTTTCCCGCCAATGACGACATTTTGGTTCGCATAATGGCTCGGCACCAAAAGATCAAGCGTAACATTCGTGAAAGGTGTCTGAAAACCCACCCTGGTCGGAACATTGATATTGAAGATAAATTCCTGCAAAGCCTGCTTCACTGCACCATGGTCTAGCTTATCATACCTGATGTAAGGTGCCAATAGAGTATCAAAATTCGAGAATGCCTGCGCACCCGCCGCTTCACCCTGAAGTGTGTAAAAGAAGTTCACAACTTGACCTAACGCGGTCCTGAAGTGCTTTGCCGGCCTGCTCTCTACCTTGCCTTCGACTCCTTTGAATCCTTCCGCCAACAGTGCAAAAAGGTCCCAGCCAACACAGTAGACTGAAAGAACGTCCAAATCATGGATATGGAAATCACCACTGAGATGCGCATCCCTTATCTCAGTAGGATAAATCTTGTTCAACCAATAAGTCTTGCTCACCTCTGAAGAAACATAGTGGTTCAACCCCTGGAGTGAGTAGGACATGTTACTATTCTCATTGACCTGCCAGTCTAATTTCTTCAAATACTGGTCCACAAGTTCAACCTGTGCAGCGGCTGTAATCTCCCTAAGCCTGGCGTGCTGGTCCCTGTAAATCAAATAGGCTTTAGCCGTCTTCCTGTAAGGGGATGCGAGTAAGACTTCTTCGACAACATCCTGTATTGCTTCTACAGTTGGTATCTTTGGAAGTATCTCCTGGGCGACCCCCAAAACCTTAAGTGTTAATTTCTTTGCTTCCTTCTCATCGAATTCGCCTGTGGCCTTTCCAGCCTTTTCCAAGGCCTCAGTAATCTTCTGTGTGTCAAACTTGACTTCTCTTCCATCCCTTTTCTTGATTTTCTTGAACACCCTCATTCCCCCTTTGTAAAAATAAGATACTTAGTATAGAAAAGATACTTATATAAATATGTGACAGTATCCAAAAGGATAGTATGGACAAGAACTGCACCCTTTACAGGACACTAGGTGTCCTTGGAAAGAAGTGGACTCCTTTAGTCCTTCTCGAGCTCTACAAAGGAGATTCAGCTTGGAAACGCTACTCTGTAGTCAAAAACAAGCTCGCAGACATTACACCTAAAATCCTTTCAGCCCGCCTAAAAGAACTCGAAGCAGAAGGCTTGGTAAAAAAGCGCGTGGACGCCGAAACATTCCCAATAAAATCTGAATACGCGCTCACAGAGAGCGGGGAAAAGTTCATCAAAATCCTAAAGGATATGAAGAAGTGGGCCTTCACCTGGAAAATCAACAATCCAGTATGTGAAAGCCAAAACTGTAAGACGTGCGGGCTTTAGAAAATGGAAATGAAATACCTCTATGAACTATTCGAAGGGATGCCACGTCAAGGTCCAGGCGACAGTGCCTCAACTAAAAAAGCCTTCGGCGCAATCACCGACATAAAAGACACTCCGAAAATCCTCGACATCGGCTGCGGCTCTGGAGCCTCGACAATCGAACTGGCAAAACTCTCTAAAGGAAAAATCATCGCACTGGACAACCACCAAGCTTTCTTAGACAAACTCGAGCAGAAGGCTAAAGAAGCTGGCTTCGAAGACCGCATCGAGGTAACGAACCAAGACATGCTCAAGATGGACTTTGCGCCTGAATCTTTTGACATCATCTGGTCTGAAGGGGCTTTATACTCCATGGGCTTCCTGAACGGAGTAAAAAAGTGCAAAGAACTCCTGAAAACAGGCAGATATCTTGCTGTGTCTGAACTAGTATGGCTATCTCCAGAACAGCCCAAAGAACTGAAAGACTACTTGGAAGCAGAATACCCTGACATCAAAAGCATCGAAGACAACCTAAAACAGATTGAGGACACTGGCTTCAAAGTTGTTTCACATTTCACACTACCTAAATTCGCGTGGTCTGAGAACTACTTTGCACATATGGAAAAAAGACTGGCTGAACTAAGACAAAAGTATCCCGATAACACAGAAGCAAATGAGACCTTCGACGGTTTCCAGGTGGAGATAGACAACTACAACAAGTTCTCAGACTTTTTTGGCTATGAATTCTTTGTTATGAAAAAGTGAGCCTTCGCGTTTGTAGGCTAAATTGTAGTTATAGATAATATTGGCTTACAGAATCTAAAAAGTTTATAAGGATTAGCAGCATAAACTGAGCTGATTAATATGCCGGTAAAAAATAAAGACGAAAGAGGTTTTTGTGGGCTTCAGTGTGGTAAGTGCATTAACGGAAAGGGGAGAACAAAGGAAAACGCTAAACAGATCTTAGAAGATATAAGTGACTCAGCATTGGATACCTGGCAAGAACATGTGCCAAAGAAAGAGCCATTCAATTATGAGGATTTGAAGAAAGGATTGAAGTGGCTGACTACTCTAGACTGCAAAGGATGCCATGCTGGGGGCGGAGACCCTAGCTGTGAGTTCAGAAAGTGCGGCAAGAAAAAGGGATTAAGTAGTTGCGGAGAGTGTCCTAAAATTCACACTCCGTGTGATATTGTAAAAAAGGCAAAGGAACAGGGAGTAGACATTGAAAAAAACTTTGTCTAGACAGGGTACAGAAGCCCCGGGGGAGATTTGAACTCCCAACCTGCTGATTACAAGTCAGCCGCTCTACCAGATTGAGCCACCGAGGCGTTTCCTATACTTTTCCACCCACGCTTTTGCACTCGCGAAGCGAGGGAAAAGGGTGGTGCCGGAGGGGAGATTTGAACTCCCGACTTCCAGATAGCCCAGGTGCCATAGATATCGACACATGAATGGTCGCCCTATGAGTCTGGCACTCTAACCAGGCTGAGTTACTCCGGCTCTTTGCTTACTTAGGCAAGTATATTAATAAATGTTTTTACATACACATCGGTATGGATGAAGTGTTTCTCGACCATGGTCGGCCGGTGATGGAGGTCAACATCGGAACCTTTTCGACCATTGCTATGTTCATTTGCGGACTCGTGTATGCGGTCGAGGTTTTGGTACCGCGGAGTGTTCCTTACCTGGCATTGTCAGCCCAGTGGGTCTGGGCGAGGCCGTGGACCCTTGTGACCCATATTTTTGCCCATGGAAGCATGAATCATCTTTTGATGAATCTTTTTGGACTCTTTCTTTTTGGATTCATTCTCGAGAAGCAAATAGGGTCAAAGGAGTTTACTGCGCTCTTTTTCGCATCTGGACTGATTGCAGGAATCGGGCAGATGACTGCCTCCCCGGTCGGGTATTCGCTCGGAGCGAGCGGTGCGCTCTTTGGGATTTTGGGGATGCTTGCCGTGCTCAAGCCAAAGATGCTCGTGTTTGTCAGTTCTATTCCTGTGCCTATGATTGTCGCCGCAGCAGGGTGGTTTATTGGAGAATGGATTATGCTTGGAATTGGCAGGGATGGGATTGGACATGCTGCGCACTTGGGTGGACTTGTTTTGGGGCTTTTGTTTGGAATCTACTGGAGAGTTTTCAGACTCCAAGCGCCGCCAGAGCACCAGTTGATAGTAGAGTAATTGCAAGGCCGGCGATTATTACACCGATGCTGATAGCAGGGAATGAATCCTTCTTTTTGATTTCGAATATGTAAGCTGCGAGCACGCCAGAATAGGCTCCGCTGCCTGGGAGCGGGATAGCGACGAATAGAGCGAGACCGATTTCCCCGTACTTCTCGACGTACTTGTGTGTCTTTTTGTGGACTCGGTCGAGAACCTTGTGCACTATTGGAAGGTGGGCGAAGAAAGGGAAGATGTGGTCCATGAATAAGAAAATTACAGGGATGATTAGGATGTTTGTCGCAGTACAGATGAGAAAGACCAGAATTGGGTTCAAGCCCATTGCTATACCAACAGGAATCGCCCCACGGAGCTCGATGAAGGGTAGTACTGAAATGAATAATAGCCAGAAAAGATTAAAGAGTTCCATTATTTCATGCGCTCTTCGATTATTTTTTCAATTTCCGCATAGAGGTCGTCAAATGAACCAGTATTCTCAATCGTGTAGTCGGCAATCTCAGCCATCTCGTCAAGATGTTTTTCAGTCTCTTCTTGTTCATTCGCCCGGAATTGTTCGATAGTCATGTTTGCTTCCCCTCTCGTGCCGCGGGAGACAGCGCGTTCGTGCCTGACCTCCTCAGGGGCCGTGACATTTATCACAATACCTTTGAGCTTGTGAATCATAGTTACTTCATTCGGATAGCGGACACCGTCCAATACAGCAATTTCATAACCGTTATCCTCAAGGTCGCCAATCATCGCATTCAATAGTACTTCAGGACCCATGCAATCACGTATGCCTGCACCAAGGGCTTGCAGGTTTGTGCGCTTGTTTTCCATATGGAGTCGTTTTAAGATGTCTTTAAGGATATTTGAGAAGCGGAACTCTGCAGCCCCGCGCTTGTTTCGCAGATACTCACTAATAGTTGTCTTGCCTGAACAGATACGACCGGTTAGGCCGATAATCAATTTAGTCATTTCTTGAACTCCACGCGCTTCACATCCACTTCCGCGTCCTCCAAAATCTTAAGACCGTCTTTGTCAGTGTATTCGCCGGACGCAACAACCTTTGCAACACCTGCATTTACAATCATTCGGGCGCATATCTTGCAGGGGAAGGCGTTTAGATAGAGAGTGGAACCCTTAGCAAGCTTGCCTGCCTGCAAAAGAGCATTTTGCTCGGCGTGGACAGCTGGACAAATCCCATGGCCCATGCCACTTTCGATGTGCTGCTCATCTTTGATACAGCCAGTTATATCGCAGTGTGGTGCTTTGCGCACGACACCATTGTATCCTGTGGAGACTATCCTGTGTTTGTCATCGACAACCAGCGAACCTATCTGTCGATGAAAACATGTAGAGCGTTTAGAAACATCTTCGCATATCTTTGCGAAGTATTTGTCCCAGGATGGTCTTTCAAATTTCTCTTTCTTCATGCGCACCATGCCCCCTTAATGTGCATTGAGAATTTAAAGGTTAGCACGCGAGCGTGGCAAAAGCTATTTAAATCCCGCAGGCAATGTCCATAATACCTTTTCTTTAGGTGATAGAATGGCTAAGTGGGCATATAAATACAAGAAGACAAAAAGGCGAAAATGCCGATGGAAATGGCGCAAGAAGAAGCAGCGCCGCATGAAGCGCCAGCGTTTACGAAGAAAGGGCCAGATCTAACGCGTCTAGATTTTGTCCGGCATTGTTTACATCTTTCAGCCATAGCTCTTTCCTAAGGTTTTTTAACTTGGGAAGCTATGTATACAGCAAGCGGGGGTACCCGAGTCTGGCCAAAGGGGCAGGACTTAAGATCCTGTGGCTTAGCGCCTCCGGGAGTTCGAATCTCTCCCCCCGCACCATTCTTTATTTTGACTAGCATACGCTCAGCCTTGCTTAGAAAAAGAAAACAAAAGGCCCCGACGAGGGGCCTCCTGTATTTTTACTTTAATTG
>CAZHTU010000007.1:0-14504 GCA_964535815.1 Candidatus Undinarchaeota archaeon | reverse complement strand
GGTATAGCTGAGAGCAGGACTAATGAAACAAGATTAACCAAGGCAAGCGCCACAGCAACCGTCCCGTATGCTTCCTGTCCTAGTAAGCGAGCAATGCCAATCCGATAGGCATAACTCCCTCCAGCGGCAAGCAGGGCCAAAAAACTTAGTGAGACACTCTTCCTGAGCATGGAAAGGTTTAAAATAGGGGGAGTTGAAATACTAATCGGGCAGATGAAGACGTGAACACCATTTGACCTTCGGGAATGATATGGCGACATCGAGCCGATGCCCCTTTTTACTTTATCTTATACTTGCTTTTCTTCAGGTCTGGGTTTGCCATTAAAACAACGCGACTATCTTCTTTCTCATCCACGATTGGCCATCCGAGCTCACTCACGAGTTCTTCTGAGAATGATTTAACTTCGTGGTGTCTTGGCATGTTCTCCAGCCTCAACCTATTTCTTGACCCGCCAATCAGCATGAAGGCCTTGAGCTCGACAAAGTCTGGATTTGCTTTTTTGATTAGCTCAGCATACCCAGAAACATTGCATATGTTGTAGCCTTTGACTAGTGTGAGTCTCGCTACTTTTCGGCACGAAAGGCTTGGCAGGACTTCCAAAGATTGGTTAATCTTTTCCCATCCTTTTTGGATGGCAGGTCTGTCCAGCTTTTTGTACACTTTCTCATCTGGAGCGTCCAGACTCACATACAATTGCGTCGGCTCACTTATCTCTTTGAGTACATCAGGCCGAGTAGCATTGGTCACTAAAAAGGTAGTCATGTCCCTTTTGTGGAAGGCATCAATCAGCTCCGAGAGCCTATTGTACAATGTCGGCTCACCAGCAAGACTTATGGCGGCATGCTTTGGCACTAAGGCTTCCTTAAGCTTCTTTAGGTTGGCCTTTTCATTTCCTTTGAAACCTATCAAACGATTATATCTCTCTTCAATGCACCCATCGATTATCGTGTCAGGGTCATCTCCCTTAATTGAATCCATGTCATTGGCGACCGTGTGCTCGACCTGACGCCAACAAAAGATACAACGGTGGTTACAATACCCAACAGAGGGAGTACACTCCATACATCTGTGACTATCAATCCCATAAAATTGTTCCTTGTAACAATGCCCTTTATCCAGGACCGACTTCTTGGTCCATTCACACACCTTCACTGCTGAATGCTCACACACGACACCGTAGCATTGTTTCTGTAACAATGCCTTAAACTCAGATGGAAGCATCTTACTTGATGACGACCTTCATGCCGTCCTTTGCTATCCGCGCCTTACTGAACGCTTCTTTTGCCTCGTCTGCAAGGATTTTCGCGTCCTTGTACCTCGGACTTATATGTGTCAGAATGAGTGATTTGACCTTTGCATCTTTCGCGACCTTTGCGGCTTGTCTTGCCGTAGTGTGGCAGTAAGCCTCAGCTTCTTTGGTCTTGTCGTCGGCATAAGTGGCTTCATGAATTAGTAAATCTGCGCCTTTGGAGAACTCTGTGATAATTTGAAGCGGCAGAGTATCTCCTGAAAAAACAATCTTCCGTCCCTTAACCAACTTGGTCACGTCGTCTGCCTTGATTCGCTGTCCCTTAAGAATAACGTCCTTACCTGCAACTAGTTTCCCGCGGACCGGGCCTGGCTTGATGCCATACTTATCGGCTTTGGACTCGAGAAACTTTCGTCTTGGTTTCTCTTGGAAGCAGTAAGCCACAGTCTCAACACCATGCTTCACTGGTGTGCTCCGTATCTCGTACTCTTCAGTTTGGTACACAAGATGATTCTCGTCTTGAGGAATTTCCTTGAATACTAAATCGTACCCAAGGTCAAAACCAGTCATTCGCTTGATTTCTTCACCTATTTCTTTGATTCCCTTCGGACCGAAGACCTCAAGGGGTTTTGCCCGGTTGAGGAGGTAAAGACTCTGCGGTAATGCAAGGAGACCAGCAAAGTGGTCTGCATGCAGGTGAGTCACGAAGATTTTCGAGATTTTCATCAGGCTCAAATCCTCTTGAATTATTCGTCTCTGAGTATTCTCTCCACAATCAAAGAGCAGGAGCTCGCCCTTATGCCTGAGGACTTGGGTAGTGTGCCCACGCTCACGTGAAGGGATGGCTGCTCCAGTTCCGAGGAAAAATACCTCAATCATGCCTTTTCTTTCCTGGCACGGTTTTTATGCTTTAGGTTTCTTGAAAACGTAGTAGAACCTGCTCAAACTTTTGTGCACCCTTTCAAAGTGCCGCTCGACCAGTTCAAAGCCAATATCTGCGGCAAGAGTCTCGACCTCAATCTCCTGTGGAGCGATGATTGCCAAGTATCTCCCTTCTTTGAGGACCTTGAACATACTCTTAAGTGAGCTTTTGTAAAGCTTCTCAAGCTCTTTTCCTGTGAATGCGGACGCGCGGCCATACGGCGGGTCAGTAGCAATCGCATCAAATTCCCCTTTCAGCTTTCGGGCGTCGCCCTTGAATACCTCTCCTATGACCTTACAAAAGTCTAAATTCTTCTTCGACCCGGCGACCATGTCAACATCATGGTCTATCCCGACAGGTTTAGCTTTAACAAGGCCTGCTTCAATCAATATCCCACCTGTCCCGCAGAAGGGATCCAAAAGAGTTTCACCTTCCTGAACGCGCGACATGTTCACGAGCACGCGCGCATATTTCGGATGGATAGAAGTGGGATGGAAATAAGGCCTATTCTGAACCTTTCGGGACTCAAAGCTCTTCCTCTCCCATAAAAGCTCACCAAAGTAGTAATCTTTTGACGTCTCGCCGACATGTCCGACGAATGTTGTTTTGGGTTTCTCCAAATCCACTTTGCCCTTTATCACGCGTCCAAGCTTCCGTTCCATTGACGCACGGGATTTGAACCTGACTGCAAATGATTCAGTTTTGAGTGTTGAAGCGAATTTTCCGAGATTTTCTCCTTTGAAAAGGAATTTAGAGACCTGCTTTGTGAGGGCGAGCCGTTTCCACGCAAACTTGCCCTCGACCACGGCAAGATTGTCTTCGACCCCTACGACTTTAGCAATCGACCGCAGCTCAGCTAATGGTAAAGAAGGGTGTTCTTTGCTAAGCTCGGCCAGGTAGTACATTATTTTTCCTCGGCAAGCTTCTCAAGTGTTGGCGCCCGTCCGCACGAAAACTCTCCTTCAGGACAGTAACCTGTCTGGTCGCATGATGCGCCGGCTTTTTCAAAGATTACCGGAGCCACGGCTTTCGCCTGTTTGAGCATTTCATCTGCAACCTGACGAATTTCCCATTGGGCCCGTGTGCAACACCTGAGCTTGAAGAAGTGCATCAGTTCACGCGCATTCATAGTTATCACAATATTCGTGTAACCTGCATTAGGCAGGACGAATCTAGCATCTTCTGCTTTCACACCCGCATCCAAGAGTTTCTTGTACGAGGCTTCTGCTTTTTGCATGGCCTCCTCGAACAATTCATGTTTCTCATCCTTGAGTGTCGGCGGGGTTACATACCCTGCACCCTCTTCAAAAGCTACGTATCTCTGACTCTGTTGGGAATACGAGGCTAGTCGATGTCTGACTATTTGGTGCGTACACACACGTGAAACACCTTCAACACTGAATGTGAAGTTGGCATGCTCGATGACAGAGTGGTGGCCATAGCCAACAACCTTCCGAAGAATCTCGTGAGCTTTCTCGTCTGAAAGATTTTCAACATGGTGGCTTGCAGGCTTCTTTGAAAAGGTCGACCAAGCCGCCGCCGCGCAAACTCTTTCCGGATTCGGCGTATGTGCAATTAAATGTACTTCGATTTTTATCACCTCATATCAATAGATTGAATATATATGGGCCTAGCTCTTTATAGACGACCCAGTCAATTGTCATGCTTAGTGTGGTAAACCTCACCACATTCTGCAAAGGCATGCCCATTAACATATACACTGGATTTGAGAGCAGATTGTACACTAAAGACAAACCCATGCCATAAAAGGCAAGATTGGCCATACTCACTGCCAATATGCTTGAGGCCTGGCACACCAATACTGTAACACCCATGGCAATGAGCATTGCGTGCGGCGGGTCTTGGATACACCTATCTGACAAGGCCAGCGCAGCCACACCGACAATTATCCCTGCCCACGGTCCAAGGGCAAAGCTGGCGATTATTGCAAAAGGCAACCAGAGTTCAAAACCTCTCATGCGCGAGAAACGTGCAGGAATCCTGCTTAGTGCACCCAAGGCAATCATTACAACCATAACTGTTGCAACTGAAATCTCAGTCCAGAAGAATGGAATCGCGAGCAAAGGAAGTGCCCACAAGAGCACTAAATACTTCAAAGGATTCGAGCCTTGCTTGTTGAACCTTGCAAGGCACGGTTCATGGAAGTGCTTGCCCTCATGAACTACTCCATCCCCAACTGCAGTCTTACAAACCGGACAATTCATTGGAGGGGTTCCACCCCCTCCACCCCTGTGATATTGGCGCATATCATTTGAATGTATATTGAACCTCTTGGAACTTATTCCTAAATTCAGTCACGTCTTTTTTGACCTTTGCAGTATCTTCCTTATCTATAATCACGCGTTTAAGCAATTCAGCAACCTGTTTGATGTCATCCTCTTTCATCCCATATCTGGTCATCTCCTGTGCACCAATCCTCAAACCTGAAGGTTTGTCTGGTTGGTTGACATCGTCCCATGGTAAAAGATTCTTGTTCAGGATAATATTGGCATCTTCGCACGCATCTGCGGCCCATGCTCCGCCACCAATCTTACTTACATCGACTATTGCCTGATGGCTCTTGGTGAAGCCTTTTTCCGGACAAATAACATTGAAACCAAAGTCATGCATAGTCTTGGCCAAAGTCTGCGCGTTTTTCACGACTTGACTCGCATATTCTTCACCGAATTCAAGCATCTCTCCAATCGCGACAGCGAGCGACGGAATACGATGTAAATGGTGGTTGGACACAAGGGCCGGGAAAATCTTCCACTTGACCTTCTTGTACTTCTCCTCTGTGTTCGTAAAGATGATGCCACCCTGCGGACCGAAAAAGGTCTTGTGCGTGGACGCGCACATCACTTCAGCTCCTTCACGGAGCGGGTCCTGGAACTGCTTACCTGCGATTAGTCCGAGCACGTGAGCCGCATCGTATGCGACTGTAGCACCGACTTCTTTAGCAATAGGAGCGAGTTCCTTGACTGGATGCGGGAATGGGAATAGCGAACCGCCAAAAGTCACGAGCTTCGGCTCAGTCTCGCGAATCACTTTCGCCGTAGCATCAATGTCGATATTGAATTCTTTCTCATCAAAGACAAAAGGAACAGTTTCAAGACCACGAATTCCAGCTGCGCCGAACTTGGCTTGACTGATATGGGCCCCAGCAGGAACAGAAAGCGCCATAATCTTGTCTCCAGGCTTGGCAAACGCCGAGAGCACGCAAAGAACAGCATTGCATCCTGAAATCGGCCTCAAATCGGCGAATTCGGCACCAAATAATCTTTTTGCCATGTCGATTGCAACCAATTCAGCCTCATCATAGATTTTCAAACCCTGATAGAACCTCTCTCTCGGGTCGCCTTCAGCATACCTATGCATGAAATCACTTACGTACCGTGAATCTGCGAGTGGACTAGTCGAATTTTCACTCGCAATTAAATTGATACAACTCTTGCGCCAGCTATTGTGCTGGTCCATATACTCCTTAATCTGATCAAGTTCCTGCATTTAAACCCCCTATAGAAAAACACCGATATCCCAATGGATGGAATCTATATATTTGTTTCGTGTCGCAAACCATTTTAAACTTGATTGCGCTAATCTAGATCATGGAAATCAAGATAGCCCCCTCAATACTCTCTGCAGACTTCTCCAAGCTCGCAGAGCAACTAGAACTAATCAAGGATGCAGACCTCCTGCACATCGATGTGATGGATGGTCACTTTGTTCCGAACTTGACTTTTGGCCCTGTTTTAGTCAAATCAATCAAGTCTTGTACAAAACTACCATTCGATGTTCACCTTATGGTCTCCAATCCAGAAGACTTAATCGGGCCTTTTGTCGAGGCAGGTGCTGACATTCTAACTGTCCATGCTGAAGCGTGCAAGGACCTTCCTGAACTCCTGAGAGAGATTCGTGCATTGGGAGTGAAGACTGGCGTTTCTATCCGACCTAAGACTCCAGTAAGCAAGATTCTACCTCACCTCGACCTAATTGACATGCCTTTGGTCATGTCAGTTGAGCCAGGATTCGGCGGACAGAAGTTCATGCCCGACGTCCTGTCAAAAGTTAAAGCTCTTCGAAAGGAATTTGAAGGAGATATTGAGATTGACGGCGGAATCTGCCCAGCCAATGCCAAGCAGGTTGTGGAGGCAGGGGCGAACGTGCTTGTGGCAGGTTCGGCGGTTTTTGGAGCAAAGGATATCTCCAAAGCCGTCGAGGATTTGTGGAACTCAGCCAACCTATAAATATTCTTTATGTATAGTCTTTCTAGGGGAGATACGTTGGATAATTCTGAACTTAAAAAGATAGCACAAAAGCTACGGTGTCATATACTTAAGATGACTACTGGGGCCAATTCAGGCCATCCTGGTGGTTCGATGTCTTCAGCCGATATTCTTGCAGTTCTTTTCTTTGACAAGATGAATATCGACCCTAAAAAACCCGAGTGGGAGGAGAGGGACCGTTTTGTCCTCTCCAAAGGCCACGCTTCTCCTGTTCTCTTTTCGGCACTAGCTGAGCGAGGATTCTTCCCTGTCAAAAAGCTCGAAACATTCCGAAAGCTCGGAGGGCTTCAAGGCCACCCGCACCACGATGTTCCAGGTGTCGAGATATCTACTGGTTCTCTGGGCCAAGGCTTCCCAGCCGCGAATGGTATAGCCTTGGCAGGAAAGCTTGATAAAAAAGACTACCAGGTCTACACACTCATTGGGGACGGCGAATCCCAGGAAGGAATAGTCTGGGAAGCGGCCATGCTCGCATCCAAATACAAGCTTGATAATTTAACAGCATTCTTAGACAGAAATAATCTTCAGATAGATGGAGACACTGAGCAGGTCATGCCAATCGAGCCAGTCGCAGACAAATGGAAAGCGTTTGGCTGGCATGTGATTGAGATTGACGGTCATGACTTCGACCAGCTCAAACAAGCAATTGACGAAGCCAAGAAGGTTAAGGACAAGCCAACCATGATTATCGCCAAGACAGTCAAAGGCAAAGGTGTCGGATTCATGGAAGGTCAGGCCAAGTACCATGGTAATGCAATTAAGCCTGAAGAGCTCTCAGGAGCATTGGAGGAAATATGCCAGAGTTAGCGAGTACTAGGAAAGCCTACGGCAAGGCGCTGATAGATGCGGGAAAGGATTCCAAGGTAGTCGTCCTAGATGCAGACTTATCCTGCTCCACTCAAACAAAGATGTTCGCTGACGAATATCCTGAGAGGTTTTTCAATGTTGGTGTTGCCGAGCAGAATCTGATGGGCACCTCAGCCGGACTCGCAGTCTCTGGAAAGACAGTTTTCGCAAGTACTTTTGCAATGTTCGCGGCCGGAAGGGCATGGGAGATAGTCAGGAACACAATCGCCCATGACAATCTCAATGTCAGAATTGTTGCTACTCACGGTGGTGTCACAGTAGGTGAAGACGGTTCTTCTCATCAGATGTGCGAGGACTTTGCTTTGATGAGAGTCTTACCAAACATGACTGTCGTGGTCCCAGCAGATGCAAATGAAGTTAGTGAGATAATTAAATACTCTCTAAAGCACAAAGGCCCGATGTATATCCGCCTGAGTCGACCAGATACTCCTGTCCTACCGAAGCACAACTTCGCCCTTGGGAAGGCCTGCGAGATGAGAAAAGGCAAGGACCTGACACTCATAGCGTGCGGATTGATGGTCTCAAAGGCCCTCGAAGCGGCCGAGGAGCTCTCTAAAGACGGGATAGAGGCCTCTGTGTTGAATGTTCATACACTTAAGCCTCTCGACCCAGGAATCGACAAATATCCACGACCCTTCCTAACCATCGAAGAACATTCAATCATTGGAGGACTCGGTGGAGCAATTGCCGAAGCTTTCGGCAAGGTGGATAGGATAGGTATAGAAGACACGTTCGGCCAATCAGGCAAGCCAGAAGAGCTACTGAAAAGTTATAAATTGACATCTGCTCATATCATTAAACGCGCCAAACAGGCATTGGAGGAAAAATGAAGATCTTTCTCGATACAGCAAAGATAGACGAGATAAAGGAAGCAGTGAGCTGGGGCATTGTAGATGGTGTCACCACAAATCCAACCTTAATCGCACGTGCAGGCGGGGATTTCACAAAAACAGTCAAGACCATCTTGAAACTGGTCAAAGGCCCAGTGAGTGTTGAAGCCACCTCTGAGAATGCAGAAGGCATGGTCAAGGAAGCCCAGAAGTTTGCCAAATGGGGCAAGAATGTCGTTGTCAAGATACCAATGACCAAAGAGGGATTGAAAGCAGTCAAAATCCTGAGCAAGAAAAAGATCAAGACCAATGTCACACTCATTTTCTCACCTAATCAGGCATTGCTCGCTGCGAAAGCAGGAGCGACCTATGTCAGTCCGTTCGTCGGCCGTTTGGACGATATCGGACAGGAAGGCATGCAGATAGTCTACGAGATTCTTGAAATCTTCGACAATTATGGCTTTGAGACTGAAGTGATAGTTGCCAGCATCCGCCATCCAATTCACGTTGTCCAGGCAGCATTAGCAGGTGCACATGTCGCAACAATTCCGCAACCCGTGCTCTCAAAGATGTTCTCTCACTCCCTGACAGACAAGGGGATCAAAGCATTCATGGATGACTGGAAAAAAGTCAAGAAGTGATGTTGTACCAGGACCTTGCTGAAGTCTATGAGAAGCTCGAGGCCACGACAAAGAACCTAGAGAAGCGCGATATTCTTGCTGAATTTTTTACCCAAGCAGATAGTGATATCCTTCCTTCAGTTGCTCTTCTGGTCCAGGGACGAATCTTCCCTGCATGGAGCGAGGAAGAGGTAGGAATAGCTTCCAAACTGATGCTCAAGATCATTTCAAAGGTCTATGGTGTCTCCGAACTTGAAGTAATGAAAAAGGTCAAGGAGACCGGCGACTACGGATTGGCTGCTGAACACTTTACAGCCCACAAGCGCCAACAGACCTTGATGAGCACCACGCTCAAGATAGATTTTGTTCACGAACGGCTCAAGACCATCTCTGGGATTAGTGGTGCCGGAACAGTGGACAAGAAGACGGCCGCGGTTTCCGAACTGTTATCCTCAGCCAAACCTCTTGAAGCCCGCTACATCACTCGTACTGTTTTAGCAACTCTTAGAATTGGTGTGGGTGAAGGCACGGTCCGCGATGCCATCTGCAAGGCCTTTGATTTAGAGAAGGAAGACGTGCAAAAAGCCTACGATATGCTCAATGACTATGGAGAGGTAGCACGGCTGGCCAAGACCGAAGGGGCCAAGGCCCTGCGGAAGGCGCAAATCAAAGTAGGGCGCCCGATAAAGGTCATGCTCGCCCAGAAGGCCAAGAGCATTCCAGATGCCTTGGAACGTCTTGGCAAAGCCGCCTTTGAGTATAAGTATGATGGTATGAGATGTCAGATTCATGGCTCAAACGGTGAAATCAAGATTTTTACGCGCCGGCTGGACGAAGTGACCAAACAGTTCCCAGACATTGCTAAGTTGGTCGAGAAAGGAATCACGGCCAAAGACTTTATAATCGAAGGTGAAACCATTGCTGTTGACAACAAAGGCAATGGTTTACCCTTCCAAAAGCTCTCCAGACGTATCAAGCGCAAGTACGATATCGAAATGGTTATCAAGGAGATTCCAGCCCACTTGAATCTATTCGACCTCAATTATTTGGACGGCAAGAGCTATCTTGAAAAACCATTTAAGGACCGAAGAAAAGCATTGGAAAAGATATTCAAGCCAACCAAAGGCCTCAACCTGGCTAAGCAAATAGTCACAGACAGTCCAAAAAAGGTTGAGAAGTTCTATGCCGAAGCTCTTGAACACAAGCAGGAAGGGTTGATGGCCAAGAACCTAGAAGCAGGCTACAAGCCTGGTTCGCGTGTCGGATACATGCTCAAGATAAAGCCGACCATGGAAACTCTCGATTTGGTAATCGTCGGAGCGGAATGGGGCGAGGGCAAGCGCGCTAACTGGCTGTCGAGCTTTTTGCTCGCGTGCAGAGACGGCTCTGAATACAAAACAATCGGAAAGATGGGCACTGGCCTTTCAGATGAACAATTCACACAGATGACGAAAACCTTAAAGCCGCTCATTCTCAAAGAGAAAGGTAAGGGGGTCGAGGTCAAACCCAAAATAGTAATCGAAGTGGCCTATGAGGAAATCCAAAAGAGCCCGACCTATGAGTCTGGATATGCTCTCAGATTTCCGCGCATGATTCAAGTTAGAGAAGACAAAGGTCCTAAAGACTCCAGTGAACTGGACTTTGTCGAACAACTATATGGAGGACAACGATGACTGAAGAACTGATAAAACAACTAGTGGATGGCAAGCTCAAGTGGTACCAGGTCGAGGACAAGCTCGATGGGGATAATGATAAAGCCACAGAAGTCCGCAGGAAAGCTGTGGAAAAGATTACAGGCAAAGAACTAAAACACATAGGCCACCACAACATCGACATGAAACGTGCGATGAAAGCGAACATCGAGAATTCTATCGGCGTCGTCCAGATACCGATGGGCATATCAGGACCAATTACTGTGAAAGGCGATTATGCTGATGGCGACTATCTAATCCCCCTCGCAACCACTGAAGGCGCGCTCGTTGCCTCAGTATCTCGTGGAATGAGTGTTATCAATGCTTCAGGCGGAGCTCAATCTACAATCTTCAAGAAGGGAACCACGAGAGCCCCATGTGTCATGGCCCCTACAGCCAGGAAGGCCAAGGAAGTCTCTGACTGGATTCTTGCAAATAAAGATGAGGTCAAGAAAGTGGTCGAAGAGACGGACCCATTCATCAAGTTCGGTGACGTTGTTCCATACATAGTCGGACGCAACCTCTTCATCCGATTCATTTACAAGACTGGAGATGCAATGGGCATGAACATGGCCACTATTGCTTCGGACCGAACGATGGCTTTCCTAGAAGACAAGTTCAAGTTCCTCAAGCATATAGCCGTCAGCGGGAATATGTGCATTGACAAGAAACCATCTGCCCTGAACTTCATCGAAGGTAGGGGAGTCACGGTAGCCAGTGAAGTAGTCATTCCAAAAGAAACTGTTGAAAAGTACCTTAAGACCAAGCCCGAGGTTGTGGCAGACGTGTGCTACCGCAAGAACCTCTTAGGTTCGGCACAGGCCGGTTCATACGGCTTTAATGCACACTTTGCTAACATGATTGGTGCTCTCTTCCTCGCCTGCGGCCAGGACGAGGCTCACATCACAGAAGGCTCGCATGGTTTCACGACTGCCGAGGTCACAGATGAGGGAGACCTCTATGTGTGTGTCAATCTTCCATGTCTAATGGTCGGAACCATCGGCGGTGGGACAGGAGTAGACACCCAGAGGGAAGCTCTAGAAATCATCGGATGCGCGGGTGGGGCAAAAGAAGCAGGCAAGAACTCAAAGACTTTTGCGGAGATAGTTGCAGCGGTTGTTCTAGCTGGAGAAATCTCTCTTCTCGGAGCTCTAGGGGCAAGACATCTAACCCAGGCTCATGTCAAGTTAAACAGATAATACTTTTCCGTGAACGCTTTTTTTAAAAGGGTTCTAAAAAAAGTAAGGAAAGGGACCCTGCGTTGGGTCCCTCCCTTTGTATTATTCTTTCGGACTAGCTCAGTTCGTCTTCGTAGCCTTCGAACGCACTGCCAAGGTCTTCGAGGTCAGAGGCCATTTCTGTTGTGGCCTCACTAACCTCTTCTTGTGTCTCCATCTTCTCAGCTGTGACAGTTCGCTTCTCTTCTCCGCCAAGACAGCCGACAATCAGCGTCATGGCGAGGAAGACTGCTACTAAGGTCAAGAATTTCTTGTCCATTTTATACCGCCTCCAATATCAGGTCGATCGCCTTGTTGATGACGTCCCTTAGATCTCGGATGTCGCTTCTCACGTCTTCAAGTATTTCTTCTGTGAGTGCGTTTCTGTTGTCCTTAATCTTTCTCTGAATGTCATCTATCTTGTCGCCTGCACCGAGGAACTCGTCCGCGACGCCTGACCAGATACCTGCGCTCTCATCGTTGCCCTTCTCCGCAAAGAAGTCGGAGATACCTAGCGCTTTGCTCGCAAGGCCGTCGAAGGTCATCCTGATGTCCTCGAGCTCTAGGATGAGCTTGAGTATCTTCTCAGGTTCGATTTCCTTCGCTGGCAACACACACTTCTCTAGTGTATTGGAGCAGACGTAGCCTGAGCCACATCCAACATCTGAACAGCACGTGTCTTCAGTCTCTCCTGGGTCTAGTACGTCGTTTCCGCAGGTCTCAAGACGTTCTATCGGCTGGACTGCCATCGCTTTGGAGCAGAACGATGCTGGAGTTGGGAATGGTTCGAACACAAATCTCATCATGATCGATTCTCCCGCTTCTGGCATTGTCTGAGCCAAATTGCATGCGGCTCTCGCCTTCCTTCCTGCACCGAGTACATCGTAGCAGTACGCGCTGTAGAAGGTCATGCGTTCGATATCGTCTGCGTCAAGGTTTCTCAAGAGTTCTTTCTTGCAGTAGAGTTTGGCCTTTTCGAAGTCACCAGTGTATCCGGAGATACCTGAAGCAAAGTAATATCCTTCCTGGTCCGCTCTGCGTTCAAGGTTCTTGAGTGCGGACATGAAGATGTCGTTCGCTTCTTCTGGTGAGCCGAGTCGCTCGAGTGATTTCCCAACAGCTGAAGAACCAAAGAAGATTCCTTCGCTGTCGATCATGTCTATATCGTCGAGCAGTTCAGCAGCGTCTGCATACCTGTCCATGGCCTCTTCCTTGTTTCCGGCCTTTTCTAGGCAGTAGCCCTGCATGAAGGTTGTCACGGCTCCGAATGCATCTCCTGGCACGTCCTCTTCGAACTCAATGAGGTCAGCAGCTTCTTCGTATGCGAATTTCGCATCTTCGAATTCACCTGCAACTTCATAGAGTTTAGCTGAGATCAATGCCTGGATGAACTCTGGAGGTCCACCATACTGGCCGAATGCGTCTCCGATGCTTTCTGCCACTTCTACATAGGTCTTGACTGCTGCATCGTCCTGTCCAACCATCTCGTAGTACTTACCGAGTATCAACCGAAGCATGACTCCACCTTGTGGGTCAAAGTCAGCTACGAACTCAGCTTCCCTCTCGAGACCTTTGATTGCACGTCGGTACATCGACTTGGCTTCTTTGTGTCTTCCTGCAAGTTCAGCATACTGTGCTGCGGTACCCATCATGATGTATTTCTCAGGTCCGCCGCGCTTCTTGGCCATGTCTTCGACAATCTCGCTTATTTTGACATATGGTTCTTCCCTGTCGAGGTCGCCGAGCACGATACACGTCGAAGCCTTCTCCACGTCGACAATAACACGCTGTGCGTGGTGTTGGTCGACCCAGAGAGTCGCTGCTTCTATGTAGTCGTTGACACAAGCCTGGTACTCGCCCTTCATGGCTGCTGACTTACCTTTCTGCTCAAAGGCGAATGGGTCTTTAGCGTCTGCACCTTCTTCACTGACAGTGAAAGGCATCATGTGATGCATCTTCCGGTCGTCTATAAGTGCGAACACTTCAATCTCGTATTGACCGTTCTTAGCACCAGCTTCCAGCTCAAAGTCACCGACGTATGCCTGTTTCTCTGCGTTCCAGTCGAGTTGGATAGGGAACTTCTCATAGAGGTCTCCCTTCCAGTCTTCGGAGTCTTCAGGTCGTGGGCCACGTTCCTCGTGGCGGATCATCTCATGGGCACCTTGTCGCATCATCATGTCTGGTCCCATTGGTCCACCCATTCCTGGTCCGGCGTTCTCGAAGCCTCTGAAGCCACCTTGGCCTGGAGGTCCCATCATCTCTTTGCCGGTCCCGAAACCGCGCGATTGGCTCCAACCTGGAACTTCCTTACAGTCGTCCGGGCAGTCGCCAGCACCGAGTTCCCAACCGTCACAGACATTGTCTGGGCAGGGGTCCCTTTCATTACCAGGTTCTAGCTGGATCTTGATGGTCCTACCGTCGCGGGTCTGGATGCTGGTTCCTATCTGTGCTTGGAGTTCAGGTGGAAGCATCATTGGTCCACCAGGTCCCATCATAGGTCCACCCATCATCATGTCTTTACCCATGCCTGGTCCCATCGGGCCTCCCATGCCTGGGCCCATAGCCGAAGGATGTCCTCCTCCGCCCATCATATCCTTTTCAGTTACAATTCCTGGTCCAAATCCACCTGGTCCCATCGGGCCGCCTATGCCCATGACATCGCCTGGTCCTTTCTTGTCCATGCCATAACCACCGCCAGTTCCAGCGCCTCCGCCGTAACCGCCACCTGCGGCTGCTACAGCCTGGCCGATTGCAGTTGCGTATTCAGTGTCAGCTGCGGTTGTCGCAGTAGTAGCTACTACTGCCGAGCTGCTAGGTGCTG
>CAZHTU010000006.1:0-15104 GCA_964535815.1 Candidatus Undinarchaeota archaeon | reverse complement strand
TAGAAGTATCTTCTGTTTTTGTCGCCTTCCAGGGTTGCAACTGAATCACCGATGATAAATGGCATTAGTAAGAGGGCCATGATAAGGCCTTTTTCGACTGCGTCAATTGCCAGTCCTCCTCCTGCTTTGCCAATGATTCCCATCTCACCGATGTTTGAAAAGATTGAACCAAAAGTGACTATTGAACCAAAGAGTGCAGCAGCCATGATGTACCCTAAAAGCTGAGTAAGGCGTTCGGTGTAAGTTGCGGAACGGGATTCTTGGAAGAGGCTCTTTATTTTGCGGACGTAGGTCGAAGTCATCATTAATGCATCATTCATGTTCATGCCTGTCTTGTGTGCTCGAACAAGAAGGTCAGTAGCAAACTTCATCAATTTTGAGCCAGTCTCTTTCGGAATATGGGACATTGCTTGTTCAAAAGACTCGCCTGCCTCCATCGCCCTTAATGCTTTCTTGAATTGGTCAGTGATGATTCCGTAGTCATATCTAGAAATTGACTGTATTGCAGCCTTTAGGTTGCCAGTTGTCGATTGAGCCGTTTGCTCAAGAACGCCAGGAAGATTGTCCTCAATATCTGACTGGATGGCTTGGAACCGCTTCTCAACCTGGTTGAAGTAGAGGAAGAAACTTATTGTTGTGATTGAGATAAATGCAAGTATTGCATAGAATGGCTGGGAGAACTGGACGAAAAGAAGTACAGCGACGAAGAGTCCACCAAACAGCGAAAGCATAACTGCACGCTTAAGGAAGTATTGAGGAGTTACACCATATCTTAAAATGTTCATCTTGTATTGGAGGTCTTCTATAGTCTTATCCATGAATTTGCCTTTCTTAGCCTGCGGTAAAAAGTCGCGTCTTAGGAAGACTGGAATCTTGGAGAACTGCATTCGATAAAGGAGAGCAAATAAAGAAGTGAAACCAATACCAAAGAGTGCAGTCATGAGCTCAGGAGGCTCAAAGATTGGGCCAAATATTGCCGAGAACATTATGATAACTCCAGCCGCCATTACAGGCAGGACAACACAGAAGACAATCGCAGATTGGGAAATCATTGCGGCCTGACCGAGGTAGATTTTTAATTCATTTGACTGCCTGTCGAAGATTTGCTCTGCAAGACGAATGAGCGGGTCACCTGGCTTTATGTTTGATTTGGCCTTGCCAGTCGAGTGGATGTACGCAGACATCATCTTGTCGCTTGCCTGGCTCACAAGAGCTGAATCGATTTCTTTTGAAAGCCTTCCAAGTGCCTCTTGTATAGGAATACCTGCTTTGAACTCGCGCAGGACTTTTGTAAGGTGTTTGGAGAATAGGCCGAAATCCGAGTCCGCAACTAGGCGTAGGGCATCCATAAAGCTTGACCCCTGGTTTAAGGAGATACCAAGATTCATTAATCCGTTTCCAAGGTCGCATTCGAATTCTTTTGCATACTTGGCTTTTATCCGAGCAGGCCGCTGGAGCGTGGATTTGAACAGACCATAGCTGAAGAGAAGTCCTGCCAGCGGGGAAATAGGTAAAAGAGAGAGATCATCTGTGGTCGCGTACACAGCCAAAGAAAGAGTAATTAAAAAGAACATCAAGACTGCTAGTCGAATAGCATAGGAAATCCATTCATCTGGTGTCTTCTGCATCCCAGCCTGGAACAGGTCGACATCAAGTTGGTCTCTTGTTGCTTGAGGTACCCTTTTAGCAAGAAAATCGAATGACATCTTACCTCGCCTTCTTCAACATCTTTTCTCTTTCATTGGGAAGGAAGCGGAACTTTCTCAATGCTTCCAGATATTCTTCAGAAGATACATTAGACGCAGCGAGCCACCTCAATATGGAAGCGCGGTCCTTCAACTCCTGCGCAGCTTTGTTCTTGGCCCCATATTTCATTAAAGAGAATGATTCCACGAGCTCACTTTTGCTTGCTGAGCGCTTGGACTTTCCGGACTTGAAGTCAAATGAGAAAATCGTGTTCAGGACGGGCCTATCAGTGTTCTTGTCAATCTTATGTGTAATTTCTGCAATCTGCATAACGTGCCGAGACCACTTCTCACTCATCGTCTCTTTGTCAAGATAGGACCAGCGGTCGACCATAATCATGACATGAACCGCGTCCGGGAACAGGACAGAAGAGAAACCTTCACCTGTAAATCTATCAATACAGGATTCTAATTGAGTACCATGCATGGTTGCATAGACACCGCAACCTGGGCCGGCACGCGCTACCTCCAAAAAGGCATACATGTCTTCTTTGTCCCTTACTTCTCCAAGCACGACCTTGTCAGGTGATTCGCGGAGCGTGATGTGACCTATGTGTGCTAAGGATTTTTCATGGAGTTGGGATTTTTGGTGCGGTAAGAAGTCCCTGTGCGGAACCTTGACTTCCCTTACCTCTTCGACTGTTACAACACGAGATTCAGGTGGCGTGAGTGCGAGCAAAGCATTCATCAGAGAAGTTTTTCCTGATGCTGTGGGCCCGACGAAGACTACATTCTTTCCTAACTCCATTGCAAACCATAGGTATGCGCCTTCTTCAGGAGAAATCGAACCGAAGTTAATTAGGTCCAATAGAGTTAAGGGCGAAGCCCTGAAGTGGCGGATTGTAAAAGCAATCGGGTCGGAAATTGGTTTCAGGGTGGCAACGAGACGGTCTTTGTTCGGAAGGGATGTGTTAATCTCGACATTCTTTTCTGAGAGTCCTTTGATACCTGCAAAGTCACAAATCTTATTGATGATGTTCTCGCGGGCGAAGGATTCGCGTGTGAAGTAGAAGTTTGTCGCCATACGGCCGTGCTTCTTGTGCTTGACGAAGATTGGGTTATTAGCACCGATGCCATTGCACCAGATGTCCTCAAAATCATCATTGTAGACTAAGAAGTCCAGAGGGCCGAGATTACCTGCAACATTTGATGTAGCTATTTCAACAATGTCTTCATAGGCCTTCTCGTCCTGGACGTCATATCCTTCTTGCTCCAAGAACTCTTTGGTAAGCTTGGCTACTTTGTCCTGGACGTCCTTCCTTTTTTTTTCCGGGTCGCCATCTGAAAAGGCTGGAACCTCGAGAAGTTCTTCGCGGACTGATTCAGTGTACGCCTCTTGAACTCCCACCACGACACGCATCTGGTCTGTGTTTAATTTAGGCACGCGCTTGAAGTAGATGTGTGGATAAAAGTCATTCCCGACGAAGATGCGGAACTCGCGTTCGTCTGCAATCATCTTCTTGACTAGATTGGAAGCGTACGGCTTCATTCCCCAGCCTAGTTCAGATTCAAGGTCTTCTATATCGCTCTTGACCTGCTCCTCACCGAATTTCAAGGCCTTTGGCTCGCAGTGTATTGTGCATTTAGGCTTGAACTGATTAGGTTCTTCGTAGCACAGGTCGCACTTGACTGGCTTTCCGTCCTTGCCTTTGTAGATAGCACGGAAGACGCAGGCCTTGACACAAAGGTCGCACCCAGGCTCGCACTTCTTCTTGTCTATCCTCAAGACTCCGTTACCGACCTCTTCAAACGCATCGTTCGGACAGGCTTTAGCACACAGTGCGTCCTTGGGAAGGCACTGCCTACAGACATTAGGAATCCCTCCAATCAGCTTGATAGCCTCGCAGGTGTTCTCACACTGCCTACACTGGTTACAGAGAGCTGAGTTTACTTTTAGCCTTAGCATCCTCACTGAAGTAGTTGCACATATACTCTCTTAAAAGTATCGTGCTGTAGAGCGAGTTGCTGAAGGCAAAATAGCAATGCATCATATCCTCCTAATAAATCGGGAATTCAGTCAGCACAACTCCCGTGCTCTTGTCAATCTGGACAATTGCATTGCCAACCCGCATGAAATGGAGGTTGGCTGCCGCTGTCCTGACTACGACTTCTTTTGCTCCTTCTTTTACCATATTTCTTACAGTTTCTTGCCACATGTCGGACACCTCCATTATTTTTTTCTTTAGTTTTGTTTTTTATTTTCGAGAGACCCCACTCCCGACAAGTTAGACCTTCAAAAGTTTAGAAAGTTGAAAAGAGCCAAAAAAGCCGGGAAGAAGTCGAGTGTCGTTTACCAAATCAGGTTAACGACAGGCATGGCTGTATGATACTTCACAAGATTCCGTCCAGTAAACATACATTCCATGTTACCTTAGGTAAGACACTCATTTTATAAATAACTTTCTATTCGGGGAGAAATGGTGCCCCGGACGGAATTCGAATCCATGTCCCGAGCTCGAGAAGCTCGAATGCTTGGCCGGGCTACACCACCGGGGCACGGTGTCGTTGAGCCCAAAGTGTCCTAGTTGTTGTCTGGACTATTAATAAGTTTTTCCGGGCGCGCTCAATAAGCGCGGGCGAAATAAGCCACATGCTTTGCCTTCTTATTGCAGTGGATGCACTTGCTGAAGGCTTTTTCCTCTTTCAGAGGGATGCAACGAATAGAGGCCTGAGTTTCCTTGGCAATTGCGTCTTCACACTTGGCGTCCCCGCACCAGCAGGCCTTGACCATTCCTTTCTTTCCAGTGATGACATCTGTGAAGTCCTTGTAGTTCTTGACCTCAAAGGTGTGGTCCTTGAGGAACTTTTTGGCCTTTTTGAACATTGAGGCATGAATTTCTTCGAGGAGTTCAGGGATGCGCTTTTCGAGCTTTGCGAGTTTTACAGCTTCCTTTTCACCAGTATCTCGGCGAACAAGCACAACCTGGCTTTTTGCTATGTCTTTCGGCCCGAGCTCTATGCGGATTGGAGTTCCGCGGAGCTCCCATTCATTGAACTTCCATCCTGCAGTATAGATATCACGGTCATCTAGGTGGGTTATGATTCCTGCATCATTGAGAGTTTTATGGAGCTTGCTGGCTTCTTTGAGAACTTTCTTTTTCGAGTCGTCGAAGAATATTGGAACGATTACTGCTTTTGTTGGAGCAACACGCGGTGGGAGGACGAGACCTTTGTCGTCTCCGTGGACCATTATCACCGCCCCGATGAGACGGGTGGAGAAGCCCCAAGAGGCTTGCCATGCATACTGTTCCTTCTCTTTTTCATCGATGAACTTTATGTCGAATACTTTTGCAAAGTGCTGGCCAAGGTTGTGCGAAGTTCCAGCTTGTAGAGCCTTACAGTCAGGCATGAGTGCTTCGATTGTTGTGGTCATGAGAGCACCGGCAAACTTTTCGGCATCAGTCTTGATTCCGGCGACTACTGGTATTGCTAAGAGTTCCTCAGCAAGCTGTTTGTAGAGTTTTAGGATGGTGAAGACTTCTTTGTCTGTTTCTTCCTTGTTTGTGTGGACAGTGTGGCCTTCCTGCCAGAGGAATTCGCGCGTGCGGAGGAACGGTTTTGTTGCCTTGGTCTCCCAGCGGACAACAGAACACCATTGATTCAAGAGGAGAGGGAGATCGCGGTGGCTGCGGACCCAGTCCGAATAGGAATTGTACATGATGGTCTCGCTTGTCGGCCGGATTGCCAGACGCTCTGCAAGCTTTGAACTGCCACCATGCGTAATCCATGCCACCTCGGCAGTGAATCCTTCGAAATGGTCTGCTTCCTTCTTGAGGAATTTCTCAGGAATGAACATCGGGAAGTAACAGTTTCGGACTCCTAACGCCTTAATCTTCTTATTGAAGTAGGTCTGGATGTTCTCCCAAATCTCATAGGAATTTGGCATAAAGACTATACAGCCCTGAATTGGGGCATAGTCTGCGAGCTGGGCTCGGCGAATCACTTCGACGTACCATTCGGAGAATTGCTTGTCCTTGCTCGGAAGTTTATCTACCATTTTTAGCTCATTAGCTGCTGAGTAGTTATAATATTATCGATAACATAAATCTTTAAAAGGAGAGCGGTTTAGACATTCACATGCGAGAGGAGTTTGAGAAGGCTGTGCTTGCGTCGACCAAGAGTATTCGGCATTTAGCTGATGGTCTGGAGTACGCACCCAAAATTAAGGGTTTTCCTAGGGATTTTACAGCCTTGAAAGAGTATTTTGTGCATGAGATAACTGCGACAAGGAAAGCATTGTGGCCTTTTAGGGAAGAACCAGACGGACACTTTGTGGATGAATGCACGAAATCATTGGAAGAGGGGATTAAATCAGTCAGGGAACAAGACTTCAAGAAGGCTTCTTTCGCCTTGAACACTGCTTACGGATATCTGTCAAGAATCTCGATTTCTGTTTCAGATTTGGATGAGGAATTACACTTTGTGGAACGTGCTTCTTGGTGGCGCGGAATAAGCCACGGGATGGTAGCCGGGTTCGCTCTAGGTTTTGGAGCTACACTCGTAGCTGTTGCGGTTTTCTTGTTAGGGAAGTAATCAATCCACTGGGATTTTATAGAGGGCCCAGTCGTAGGCACGCAATAGGCCTTGAGTCATGTTACGTACCCAGCTTCGCTTTGCATTGGCATAGGTGGTGAAGAAGGGAAATAGGTGTTTTTCTTCATCGGTTTTTGCTATGCCCTTCTTCTTTTTCAGATATCTTGCGACTGTGAATTCAGGACCTTCGCCCTGGGTCTCAAAGGTGATGCCGATGTGGTAATAGTCATTGTATTTGTTCGGAGGAAAGATTCCTTGGTAGTCTTTGTGTTCGGTTTGTTTTTCAGGGTTGAAGAGGAAGAAACCAGAAGCTTGTTTACTATTGACATTGATTACGCGAAAATCAGTCATCAGGTCGAGGGAAAATCCCTCTTCAGAGCGGAAGTCTTTTTCTGAATAGTATTTTGGGTAGTGGTGCCTGCGCAGGCAGACTCGTTCGCCGGCACCTTTACCACTGATTTTTTTCTCAAGTATGCGAGCGATGTCGTGAGCCTTTGAGATGAATCTCACTCGTTCAGGACCTAAGGTATTCCGCTCCTTAAAGATAAAGTATTCTGCACCATGGCAGCCGTGTAGGTCGATAAGAAGGTCAAGAGGCGGACCTCTGCCGCGTTTGTGAGTATTGGCTTCGGCTATGAACTCTTTGAGAAAACCGTTCACAGCACGGGCTTCGGAACTCTTTTCGTCGTCAAAGTCGCGGTTAATATTGATGCCTTTGGAATTTTCCTTGACGTATCGGTTCGTTTTCTGGTCGAAGATATCTTTGGCAAAAAAGCCGTCAGGATTGACCAGAGGAATTAGGTAGATGCGCCACTCCTTTGCCGGACGCTTGTAGTGCTTGTGGCTCACATCCAAAAAGTGTTCGATGAACTCGAATGCACCTGTGATTGGAAAGGTGCCCTCAGACCCATGTACGCCAGCAATAACAACTGCACGGCGAACGTCGCGCTTGCCCAGTCCTTTTTTATTTCCTGCCTTGATGCAGTAGATTGGTTTGCCGAGTTCAGAACGCGCTTTGAGCTTTTTGTTCTTCTTGATGGAGTCTTCAGTGGCTTTTGGCAAATCTTTGTCCTTAACCTTAAGGTAGGAATCAGTGATTTCAAGTGTGTCTTCATCGATATTTTCCTTGTAGCGTTTCTTCAAGTATTTGACACGATCTTTATACTCAGTAAGGCTCATGACAAAACTATTGATTGTGTGGTCGTCGAGCTTTGATTTTTGTTCCATTGACGTAGATAAGAGTGGATTCTATAAATAGAATTTGCCAAAAACCTACTTCTTGAGACGTATGCCATGCACTGCAGAGTCATAAGACATAAGTAGTGCAACAAGTATATTTCTTATCCAATTGAGCTTGGCATTGAAGTAGGTACGGAATGCAATAAACACTTCTTGGTTGTCTTCTCCTCTTGGAAGACCGTGCTTTTGGAGATATCTTGCAACCACGAGCTCAGGACCTTCGCCTTGGGTTTCAGCAGTGAGACTGACCTTGAAGTGCTTTTTGAACCTATCTGCTGGAAATACACCTCGGAGAATACCGCTCCCAATCTTCTCAGGATTGAAATAAAAGAAACCAGGAAGACTTTTATTTGCAAGTTTGACAAGCAAAAGATTAGTCATTCCGTCTAGGGAAAAATCAGACTCTGAGTAGTACTTTGGGTAGTGATGACGGCGTAGAGTAACGACCTCACCTGCACCTGTCCCATTTATACTTGCCTCCAGTTTCTTGGCCGCATCATATGCCTTAGACGCAAAACCTCGGTTGGCATCTCTATGCAAGTTGTATTTCTTAAAGATAAAGTATTCTGCACCATGGCAACCATGGAGATCTAAAAGAAGGTCGATGAATGGTCCCTTGCTGAATTTGTGTGCTTGTGCTTCGAGTATAAACTCCTTGAGATAACCATTGACTGCACAGGCTTCTGGACTCTTTTCATCGTCGTAATCTCTGTTAATATTTATTCCATGCTTATTTTCCTTCTTGAAGCGCCCAGATTTCTCCTGCAGGTTTGGATCGAAAAAACCGTCTGGATTGATGAGAGGGACTAGATAAATGCGCCACTCTTCGTTGACGTGTTTCTGGGCAGGGTGTTTTTTTCCTAAAATATTATAAACAAACTGAAGAACACCAGTAACAGGAAAGGTTCCCTCGCTTCCGTGAGCGCCTGCAATAATGAAGGCTCGTCGCACATCGCGCTTACCAATCCCTCGTTTATTGCCAATTTTGATGCAAGAGATTTTGCGGCCTTTAACTGACTTCGCAGAGATTTTTTTCTGAGAGATTTCTTTTTCATCCCTTACTGCCTGCAGAGTTGCCTCAAGGTCCCTGATTTCAGTATACTCTGAGACTATTTCTAATCCTCCAGGAAAACTTTCTGTCAGAAATTTAAGCTTTTTGTTAAGCGCATCTCCTGTAAGCACTAACTGGTCAATCGATCCCTTGCCAGTTCCGAATAAGCCGCCAGATTTTCCCATGAGAGAATATTAGCCAAGTTTGTATAAATAGTCTTCCAAAAAAAGCTTAAAAAGCAAACACCAAAGTATAGACATGAAATACGCACTTTTTGTTCTGATGCTCATGGCAAGTTTTGCCACAGCATGTGATGTCGATTTGGACCTTGTAATAGAGCCGACTATGCTGGATGTTCAGGTCGAGGCTGACTACACAATTGATTGTTCGGCGGATGCTTACTCTGGACAGGTGAATAATATTAGAGTAAGGGTACCTAGTACAGATGTCAAAAGTGTGAGTGTTGAAGATGATTTAGGGCCGCTTGAAGCTGAAGAGCAAGACCCAGCATATTATGTGAAGACTAAGAAGGAAGACCATGTTCTTTTGTCGGTAAGGCCGAGAACGAGTGTTTTAGTCGCGCCTTATGCGAACAAGTATACGCTCAAAGTCAAGTACCCAATGTCTGAAGGGGTTTCGAAGAGTGAAGATACTGTATCAGTGAGTCCAGAAGGATATGCTAATCCAGCAGAGCTCGCCGTGGCTTTTGACAGGTCTGTCACAAAAGAGACACCGCAGTTTCGAGGATATAATGTTCATTTGGTTCTACCTGAAGACAGTGAGTTGAAGGAATCCAGTCATGCCTGCACTATCGGACAGGGTGAAGTGTCGTGTGAAGTGAGTCCTGAAGAAAATCTAAAGATTACTTATTCTGAGAAAGGTATGGCTGAAAAGATTGCCAAGAAGGGCTGGCCATGGGCCGTGCTCACACTAAAAGGTGCAATTGGAAAACTGCTCGGTGGAATATTTTGAACGGATTTCTGCTTTTTGTCTTAGTTAGTGGGACAATTGGACTGGCGTACTATGCTTTTGGACGTGGTGCTGGTGTTTCGAAAGTGTCTAATCTTGGAGGTAGGGTAAACGCCAGTGATTCGCGTGCTTTCCAGAAAAAGATTCCATTGTCCGGAACTTGCAGTTTCTGCCATAAAAAAGTAGTGATGCCGTTCAGATGTTCATATTGTAAGAAAGTCTTTTGTGAAGAGCATAGATTGCCGGAAGAACACGATTGTGACGGACTCTAGTGACTAGAAAAAGTTCTCGAGTTTAGTCTGCATTCCCTCTTTGGCCTTTTTCTCAAGTTTGTCTATTGTGCCGTCGACTCGGTCGTGGGAGAAGTCATGCTGTTCACATAGGATTTCTTTGATTTTTTCTGTGTCCGGTTTGTCCCAGGAGAGTTTGTATTTCTTTGTGACCTCGGGTTTTTTGAAAAGGTTCTCGACCTGGGTGAGGTCGACGTCCAGTGCTTTGAGTTTTTGGCCGACTTCATCAGAAGAGATGAGTTTTTTGAGTGTATTGTGTTTTTTGACAAGCTTGAGGGCAGTTTTTGGGCCGACCCCTTTGATTCCCGGCTCGTAGTCATTGCCGATTAGGATTCCGGCAAGAATTAATTGAGTGAGATTAATGTCGTGGGTTTTTAGTACGTCCTCTAATGTGATTAGTTCCGGATTGATGTAGACATAGTCCTCGCGGCCTGGGAGCTTGCGACGGCCGGTTATGGAGAGGTTGCGCACTACTTTAGTAGCACCGTAGAGAAGGGCATCTGCATCCTGAGTAACTACTGCATAAGCATCACCTTTTGTCACTAAGTAGGAGGCTTGTGACTCGCCTTCTGACGGGGCTTGGATATAAGGTATTCCCATGGCTGTGAGAAGGTCCTGGACTTCTGGAATCATGGTCCTGTCGAACTTAGTCGACGCCATTGCAAACTTACGTGCTTCGGCAATATTGCCTTTCTTTAAAGCGACTTTCCATTTTTTTCGGGCGTCGTCCCTGCGTTCTGTTCGTTGGAGAATAGTTTTATGTTTCAGTGCAGGAGGTTTGCCGTCGAAGATAAAGACTGGTTTTATATCAGCATTTAAGAAATTAGAACCGCGGTAAAAGACTCCGGATAAGTGAGAAGTGATATGGCCTTTGGAATCCATTAGAGGAGTTCCATCGCGTTGGCGGATAATAGACAAGAATTGGTAAAGGATGTTCATGGCGTCGACCGCGACCGTGCGGCCGGCTAGTTCCTCCATATGAATCTCCTTTTTTGGGATTATATCAAATAGTTGTATGCCCATTTTTGGATTTAATAGTCCTCAAAGACGGCAGAGGTCAACACATTCAAGTCCGCTAACACCTGGAATAGCATTCAGCTTGTTCTCAATGTCATCAGTCCCACCTGTATCGTCAGGTATGTGGACGGTTATAAGCAAAGCTTTCAGTCCGAACGCTATAGGCTCTTCTTTAGACTCCTTGATGTCTGCGACCTTCGAAATCTCGTCCTTTAGGGATTCAAGATCAATATCTGTACTGTCAGGAGTAATCCGATAGGTAAGTTGTACGGTTCCCATCTTTATGGCCCCACAAACCCGCACTTCGGGCATTTATAGTTCGTACCCAGCTTTCGGCAAGCTTCGCACCTTCCGAGTTCTATCTGAAGACAGCTCGGACAGGAGAATTTAACCCATTTTTTCGCAGACTCTAAAAAAGTCCCACAAGATATACACTTCATTTATCTACCAACACCATAATATTCGAAACCAGCTTTCTCAAGTTTGTCCTCATCCATGAAATTTCTTCCATCAATAAAGACTGCCGGCTTCTTCATTATTTTTGCAAGCTTTTCAATATTAATGTTTCGGTAATCAGAATGGTCTGTTACAAGTACAATACAGTCACACTCATTCACAACATCAAAGACTTCCTGCTGAATCTTTATTCCATTAGAGTGGTTGACATAAGGGTCTTGGATTTTGACTGTGCAACCCATCTTTTTGAGGCGTTTTATAATCTCTTCAGAGGGTGCGCCGCGGATGTCGCTTGTGTCTCCTTTGTAAGCAAAACCTAGTACAGCAACTTTTGACTCTTCGATAGTTTTGCCGACGTGTTCCAGCCCTTCCTCAACAAGCTCAACGACATGCTCAGGCATCTTTTCATTCACTCCACGCGCTGCGCGGATGAGGTTCATCGGGAGGCCTAAATCCTTGCCTTTATTGATTAGGAAGTAAGGGTCCTTAGGGATGCAGTGTCCTCCGACACCAGCACCTGGAACATGTAAATTGACGCGCGGGTGTTTGTTCGCGGCTTTTATCACCTTCTTGACATCTATATCCATCTTTCCTGCAATGAGAGCTATCTCATTGGCTAGAGCAATATTGACGTCACGGTAGACATTCTCACAAATCTTGATGAATTCGGCAGTATTGGAATCATGAACATTGACGACTTCATTAACAAATTGGGAATAGAATTCTTCGGCTTTCAAAGAGCTAGCTTCGTCCACGCCTCCGACAATCCGGACATTTCCAGTGATTTCTTTAAGACTGCGGGTAGGGATGGCGCGTTCAGGGGAATATGCAAGATAAAAGTCTTCACCAACCTTTCCTGCGTACTTCTCTATTAGAGGGCACAGGATGTTTTTTGTCGCTCCAGGGTAGACTGTGCTCTCGAGGATGACTAGTGCGCCTTTCTTAAGGTGCTTGGCTACTACCTCTGCTGCCTCGAGGACATGCCGAAGGTTCGGGCCGTCTGCTTCTAGAGGGGTTGGAACGATGATAAGGATGACATCTGCATTGCTTGCGGCTTTGCCTACGTCGGTCGTGGCTTTGAGTGCACCAGACTTCACAACGCGCTGGACAAGCTTCTCGATACCCTGTTCGCGCATATGGGCCTCACCCTTGTTTATGCAGTCGACGATGTGTTCATTGACATCTGCAGCAATCACATTAAAGCCATGGTCAGCAATAATGCTAGCGGTGGGTAACCCTATGTGTCCTGCGCCTACAACACAAACGTTCAATTTTCCTCCATAATGTTCAAAACTACTGAGTATTAAAACTTTAGGGTTAGATACGAGGGACTCTTTATTTGGTTTTCGCAGTCTTTACACCTACGCCCAGGCACCGATAGACAGTGTTTGCAGGGCGTTTACTGAGCATGTGCCACCCGTCGACAACGATTTTTGGCTGGATTTTGTCAAAGGTGAAGTCCTTGAAACTGGCATGGTTGTTTAGGATAGCCACACAATCGAAATCGTGTGGTTGAGATAGGTCCACAGGTTCGAGTTCATGGTCTTTTATAGTCTCCCCGAGGACAGGGTCGTATCCTGATACTTCGGCACCTTCCTTTTTGAGCAGGGAGATTACTTCGAGAGCAGGGGAATTGCGGACATCATTTGTCTCAGGCTGGCCCTTGAATGCTATACCCATTACCAGGACTTTTGAGGCTTTCAGTTGTAGATTAGCCTCAGAATAGGCATCCTTAATCAGGTCAAAGACATGAGCAGGCATCGCTTCGTTCAGTTTTCGTGCCGTCTTTATGAGCGGGAGGTCAGAATCATGCTCTTTTGCGATTCGTGTAAGTATTTGGGAGTCTTTCTGAAGGCAAATGCCCCCAACCCCGGCGCCTGGCTTCATAACCTTGGCGCGGCCGTAGTTGTGGTTAGCAGCGCTGATTACCTGACCGGCGTCAAGGCCCAGTCTTTCGCAAAGGAGTCCGAACTCATTCCCGAGTGCGATATTCACATCTCGATAGACATTGTTTACGAGCTTCACCATTTCTGCTGCCTCTAAAGAATCGACTATCACAATATCATCGGTGAGCTGCTCAAATAGCTTAACTGCCTTTTTTGTACTTGTCTCATCAAGACCTGCAATAACCTGAGGAAGGTCATAGAGCTCCTGGACTGCTTTGCCCTCGACTGTTCTTTCAGGTGCGAAGACCAGGGAGAATTCTTTTTTGGATTCTTCGAGTATTGGAAGGACAAGGTTGCGGGTCGTGCCTACAGGTACGGTCGAGCGCAGAATTATAACCTCACCACCTTGAAGCAGGCTAGAGATTGTTTTGGAGACTTCCTCGACGTATTTCATGATTGGGTTTCCGTCCTTGTCAGTTGGTGTTCCCACTGAGACAATAATGATGTCAAATCTTTCATTTGGTGGGGCTTGATAAACGTGGATTCGAGTACCTATGTGTTTCTTGATTAATTCTTCAAGACCCGGTTCCTCGACATGGCTCTCACCTGCCTGGAGTTTACTGATTATTGTCTCCTGAGGGTCTATTCCAGTAACATCAATGCCTTTCTCTGCTAGAGCCGCGGCAAGTGTGATACCAACATAACCCATTCCAAAGATACATACTTTCATTTTTGTGATTGTTAGTTGGAGGTGCTTAAATAACTCACGCAAGGAAATTCGATGCGTGGACTTTTAGCTCTCGTTTTTCAGAAACTTCATTCAGAATATTCACTATTTTCTTGCCTACATCCTTACCGTAGGGGTTTTGGGCCTTGCGCATTACTTGTTCGAATTTTTTGTCATTGAGGATTTTGTCGACTGTTTCTTTGGCCTTGGCGCGCTCGAGGCCTACAAGGATATTCCCGCCTGCTTCTACTGTTTCCGGCCTCTCAGTATTGTATCTTAGGGTGATGCAAGGTGTGCCAAGCATTAAGGATTCCTCCTGGACGCCTCCCGAATCAGTCATCGTAAATCTTGCACGCTTGAGCATGTAGAGGAATTCAAAGTAACCAACAGGTTTTTCCATCTTTAAATTCTTAATTGATTTTGCGCGGTCGTAGAGCTTGAATTCTTTGAGTTTGGCAATGGTGCGCGGGTGAGCAGGGTAGATTATTGGGATTGGAACGTCTTCGAGTATTTCGAGGAGCTTGGTGAGTGTTTCTTTGGAATCAGTGTTTTCTGCACGGTGAGCAGTCAGAAGAGTGAATTCTTTTGGAAGGGTGCGGGTGATTTTTTCCTCAGCTAGAGGAAGATGTTGTATGCAGGCATCAGATATTGTGTTTCCTGTTTGGTGGACACTCTTCGTCAGACCTTCATTTTTCAGGTTCTGGACTGCGATTTTGTGTGGGGCGAATAGAAGTTCGGAAGCGTGGTCTGTCAAAATTCGATTGATTTCTTCTGGCATTGTTCTGTCAAAGCTTCTGAGGCCGGCTTCCACATGTCCAACTGGAATTTTGAGTTTGATTGCTGCTAAGGCCGCGGCAAGGACAGTATTAGTATCGCCTTCAGCGAGGACCACGTCTGGTTTCTCTTTGATGAAGATTTTCTCGAATCCTGTGAGCGCACGGGCAGTTTGGTCGGCTGGTGTACCGGACTGGACCTCAAGATTGTAGTGGGGTTTCGGTAATCCTAATTCTTGGATGAACTGCTCACTCATCTCAAGGTCATAGTGCTGGCCGGAGTGGACGAAGATAAAGTCTTGTTTTCTGGATACAAGCTCGCGAATAATCGGGGCCATCTTTATGATTTCAGGCCTCGTGCCTACAGTGATTAGAGGTCGCATGCGTAGTAATTAATGCGAATCTTTTAAAAGGATTC
>CAZHTU010000005.1:0-15262 GCA_964535815.1 Candidatus Undinarchaeota archaeon | reverse complement strand
GAGGACCAATAGAGCAAAGACCCCGTATCCAAACGGGATGTAGATTGGAGAGCCAGGTACTCGCACACCTGGAATGATTGGTGCGACACCGGCCTGAGCAGTAGGAGTCAGAAGAACGTATACTGCGTTGGAGAGGAACATCAGGAATATAAGGACCATCAAGAGTGTACAAAAGGGAACAGCGATCGTGTAGATTGCGCGGAGAAATGGAAGCTTCGCGAAAATATCGAATGCTTTGAGTCCTATCTTGCTCCGGCGAACAAATAGAAAGCCGTCGCGCTCGAAGTTTTTTCGGTCTTTCCACACATAGATGCAGAGCAGAGAGAAAATAGCTGCGAAGATATATCGAATCATGCCTTTTGGTAGGCGAATAGACTTATTAAAAGTTACTCGCAAAGCTTAAAATTGGACTTTCCTAAGTATCTTGGATGCTGGACGACATTTCTGCACTGAAGAAGATAGATAAAAGCGGAGCACTGGATGTGCTGGATAGCTTGCCTGAAGCCTGCGAAAAGGCACTTGAAAATGCACGAGAACTCAAGCTTGAGTATCCTAAACCACGCCGCGTGATAATTACAGGTATGGGTGGCTCTGCCATTGGTGGAGACCTTATGAGAGACTGGCTCAAGAAAGAAGTGTCTGCCCCTATCGAGACGTATCGTGGTTTCCAATTACCTGTCTACGCAGGCAAGAACACACTTGTCATTGCTGCAAGCTATTCAGGCAATACTCGAGAAACATTGAGTGCGTTCAAAGATGCGCTTAAGAGAGGGTGTATGTGCGTGGCTATCAGCTCAGGTGGAAAGCTGCTTGAGTTAGCTGAGACTCAGAAGGTTCCGTGTGTAAAGCTTCCACAAGGCATTATGCCTCGTTTTGCAATTTCATATCTATTTTTGTCTATGGCCATGGTTTTCCAAAAGAGTGGTTTGATTGAAAAAAAGAAAGAAATCGATGCAACTATTGGACTTCTCAAAAAACTCAAGGACGAACTAAATGTTAATATTCCAACAAAAAAGAATGTCGCAAAAAAACTCGCATCTGAAATAGATGGCAAGATTCCGATAATCTATACTTTTGGTCCATTCAAGGCCGCAGCTAAAAGACTTAAGTGCGAGTTCAATGAGAACTCGAAGATTCCAGCATTCTGGGGATTTTTCCCTGAAATCTCACACAATGAGATTGAGGGTTGGGCCTCTGAGCTTTCAGATAAGTTCTATGTGATATTCTTTAGAGATAAGAAAGGCGAGACGACTGGAACTCGTGGCGAGATCGAGGCGACTGAATCAATCGTGAAGCGAAAAACACAAGTGGGGGAGATATGTGCAGAAGGAAGCACAAAACTCGAGAAAATACTCTCGCTTGTGTACATAGGGGATTATGTCAGTGTCTATTTAGCATTGGCTCAAGGCAAGGACCCAACACCAGTAGATACTATTCAAGAATTGAAGGGGAAATTAATTGACTGGTAAAATTCCAAAACACGTCCACTGGGCGGACAAGTATGCAGAGAAGATTGTGAAAGAGCGCGGGCCAAAGAAAGTTTATACTTGTGAGAGCGGTGTTACGCCATCCGGGTTCCTGCATGTTGGAAGTCTGAGAGAGGCATTGACCCAGAATCTTGTCAAAGTTGCGATTGAAGATATTGGCCACAAGTCGCGGCATATATACGCATGGGACTCATATGACAGATTCAGGAAGGTCCCGGCGAACATGCCTGCGTCAATGGAGAAGTATTTGGGCCTCCCTGTCTCTGAAGTTCCTGATCCAGATGGCTGTCACAAATCAATGGCCCATCACTTTATGGGGCTCTTCGAAGGGGAAATGGCTCAATTGGGTCTAGAGATGGACTTCTTCTACATGCATGAATGGTATAAGAAGTGCAAATTCGCAGAGAATATTAAGACTGCACTAAATCGGCGAAAAAAAGCCGCAGAGATACTAAACAAGTTCAGGCGCGAGCCGCTTCCGAAGGAGTGGTATCCGCTCATTATTTATTGCGAAAAGTGTGGGAAGGACTCCACCGAGCTTTTAGGATACGACGGAGAATACGCAATAGAGTATACTTGCAAGTGCGGGCACAAGGACACGATTGACTTCAGGAAAAAAGGGTTGGTAAAACTCTCCTGGAGACTTGACTGGCCGAACCGTTGGCAGCATTTTGGTGTCGATTTCGAACCTGCAGGAAAGGACCACTGGGCCGCTGGATCGAGCTGGGAAACGTGCACCAAGCTTTGTGAAAAGATTTTTGACTACGAACCGCCGATGGGTTTTCCATACGAATTCATCTCTGTCAAAGGTATGCCGGGGAAAATGTCTTCATACAAAGGTTATCTTTTGACGATTTCTGACCTGCTCGAAGTGTATGAGCCTGAGATGATTAAGTGTTTCATTTTGAGAACAAAAGCAAATAAAGAGATACCAATACCCATGGACGATGATTTACTTTCATTCTACACAAACTATGACCAGCTCGCGAGCATCTATGCTGGTAAGGAAAAGGCATCCAGTCCTAAGGAAACAGCAAAGCTCAAGCGCATCTATGAACTCTCGCGAATCAAAAAGCCTCTGAAGCCCATCAATCTTCCTTTCGCGTACGCAGGTATGGTTGCTCAGGTTGCTCCAGACCTTAATTCAGCTCTGGAGGCGCTCAAGCGCACAGGCCACATCAAAAAGCTCGACAAGGAAACAAGAGACCATGTCGAATTGAGACTGAAATTGGCAAAGACCTGGGTGGAGAAGTATGGTGAGCGATATGGAATTCATGTGCTTGAATTCGTCCCGAAGAGCCTGAAGCTCTCTGCCGACCAGAAAGACATTCTGCAAAAGATTGGCAAATCTCTCTCAAAGAAGCTTACGACTGAAGAGCTGCAAAACGAGATTTATAGACAAGCGAAGGAAAGTCCTGTCGGACCGAAGGGCGCATTCCAGGCCGCATACTCTGTTTTGCTCGGAACCGAGCGTGGACCGCGGCTCGCAAGTTTGATAGACGTCATCGGCCGGAAAAAGGTCGCTGAGCGATTTAAGTCGGTCTAGATAGTTTTTTAAATTCAAGAGGCCAATAGGCTAAGTACGCCGGGGTGGCCCAATCCGGTAAGGCGTCCGCCTCGAAGCATCTTTCTTTAGAAGAAAGCTGCACCAAAGAACAGCTGCGAGATAGCGGATGGTGCTTCGCACCATAGGGGTTCAAATCCCTTCCCCGGCGCTCTACTTTTTCTGAGCCTGCTTCATGAAGAACTCACAAACTGGACAGCCTAGTTGAGCCTGCTTGCAATTTGGACACGCGAGCTCACCATAGAGGGTCTGGTTCGAGAAGAACACGAAGATTGGCCAGATGGTCAGGCCGAGTATCGCCCATGTGAATTGTTGGGTCAATAGATAGAACCCAGAAAAGATTATTGCAAATGTCGGAACAAAAGAAGGTAGGAAGGCCTTCCAATCTATCTTTCGGCTCGCAAATTTCTTGTTGGACTTCTTCAGGAAGAGTTTGGCGATTTTTCCGCGGCCAAAAGCACAGCGCTTTCCATAGTAGTAGCAGCGTGAACATCCTTCGCGGTACACTGAAGTTTCTAGATAAAGCATGTACACGAAGAATCCTGCCGAGAGTATTGGATTAATCAAGTAGGTCAGGAGAATTCCGGTCGCCCATACTGACAGGAATACTAAGTTGTTGAGTAAGACTATCCATAGAGGATAGCATTCATATCTCTTTGATTTTTTGGATTTCATGGTAGGTATGTAGATACTTTTCTCCTTTTTAATCTTTCCAGACGGCAAATTTAAAAGAGCAGAGGCACTGGGAATACGCATGATATCACAGAATCGATGGTTAATTGTGTTTGGAGCTCTCATCATGCAGCTCTGTCTGGGCGCGATTTACGCCTGGAGTGTGTTTGTTAAGCCTCTGAAGGAAACGTTTGCTTATAGTACTACGCAGACCCAGGTCATTTTCTCGGTCGGGTTGGCGACATTTGCACTCGTTATGATTTTTGCCGGGAAATGGCAGGACAAGAAAGGTCCGCGATTGGTTGGAACAGTTGGCGGGGTCTTTTTGGGCGTTGGATATATCCTAGCTTCGTACACTAATGCGGCCTTTTTGCCGCTCGCACTTGCTGTTGGAGTTGTCGGTGGTGCAGGAATAGGCCTTGCATACGTCTGCCCGATAGCTGCATGCGTCAAATGGTTCCCAGACAAGAGAGGATTGGTCACTGGACTGGCTGTCGCAGGTTTTGGGGCAGGAGCGTGGATCTTTGCGCGGATTGCAGCTAATTTCATCACTGCTTACGGGTTGATGACTGCTTTCCAGTATTTAGGACTTATTTTCCTTGTGGCTGTCGTTTTTGGGGCTCAGTTCTTGCATAACCCTCCAGAAGGTTGGAAACCTACAGGATGGGTCAACCATGCAGAAAAGAAGAAGGCAAGTAAGGAAAACTACACCTGGCGAGAAATGGTTGGGACTATACAGTTCTGGATGTTGTGGCTAATGTTCGTCTTTGGAGCAGGTGCAGGACTCATGGTCATCGGAATTCTGAAACCGTTCGGGGTCTTTAGTGGTTTAACTGAAGCAGCCGCTGTTTCGGCAGTTGGTGTGCTCGCGCTCTTCAATGGTGCCGGAAGAATTATTTGGGGCGTTGCTTCTGACAAGCTTGGTAGAACCAAGGCAATGAGCCTGATGTTCTTTTTGCAGGGGCTAATGGTGTTAGCCCTTATGCGCATGGGCGCTTCTGAACTGCTCTTGAGCATCGCAGTCGCGTGGATAGGCTTCAATTTCGGTGGGAATTTTGCATTGTTCCCTTCGGCTACCGCAGACTATTTTGGCACAAAACACATCGGCGTGAATTACGGGTTCGTATTCACAAGTTATGGAATTGCAGGTATCTTCGGGCCGATACTCGGTGGATGGGTTTTTGATACTACAGGAACCTACACGATGGCATTGATTCCTGCTGGGGTGTTGTGTCTTGTGGCCTCTGGACTGGCACTGGTGTTGAAACATCCGCACAAGCAGTAAGTCTTAAGCTTTAAATATCCTGGCGATATTGAAACAGCATGGACAGGTTCAAACTCATTAGCGGAATTAGCATCCTGATTGTCGCAGTAGTGCTGTGGAGTGCGTACAATTTCTATATTGACTACACTTTTGAGAGGACGTGCGAAGATTTGAAGATGGCTTTTGAGGGAAGTGTTGAGTCAATCGAATCGGCGCAGGTCAAATCCATCCTCGAGCAGATGAAAGATTCGGGAGAATGTAATGTCTTCAAGTATCTGGTAAAAGTCGATCAAGCTAATCTTTTGATTACCACTGAAAAAGATAAAGTAAGAGCACTAGAATCGGAGATTGGTCAACAAGAGGACAGCCTGAAGAGGATAGAGCATGTGGCCATATCAAAGACTTGTGATGCAGAGGGTGTTTTGGAGAAGTATGAAAAAGATTATTGTGCCGCATTGCATGAGGAGAACTACAGGTTAATTAAACTCATAGAGAGGAGCTCGCTCAGAAGCGCGTACAAGGCAACACTAATAAATTGTCTTTCAGAGTGTATTAATGCTGAGCTCAGCTGTGCACAAGCGTGCTGGGAACGCAAAGTAATATAAGGGCCCGTAGCTCAGTTTGGTAGAGCGCAACCCTCGCACGACCCTTTTCCGCTTCGCGCAAAAGCGTCGACGGAAAAATCCGAGATCGGTTGAGGCCCCGAGTTCAAATCTCGGCGGGTCCACCATCTTTCTAACGAAATGTTTAAAAGGGCGTAGTACATATGTACTACTGATATGGCGACTGAAATTATTCAAGTGAGAATGAGTAAAGGCCTAGTTAACCTATTAGATGCGGCCGTGAAAGATGAAGTCTATTCTAATAGGTCTGAAGTTGTGCGTGATGCTGTGCGAAGCTATTTTGCACCTAGGCTAAAGAAAAGCATATTAGAAGAGGCGCTCAGAACCTCGAAAGAAATGGACGCAGGAAAACAAATATCTGCAAGCGAGGTTAATGAGGAATTCCTCTGATGGACTTTGAGGTGTTATGGTCAGAGAAGGCACTAAAACAACTACGCGGTCTTGAGAAAGAAGAAGTGGGGCGGGTTGTAGAAAAAGTAAATACACTTGAAACAGAACCATACATAAAGACTCTCGGGCTTACTGGCTGCAACTTTAGGAGACTTCGCGTAGGAGATTTACGTGTGATTCTGGAGATTGTCTCTGAAAAAAGAAAAGTGAAGATACTTTTGTTAGGTAAACGAGAGAATATCTATGAGGGTCTGAAAGAAATCGTGTGACTGATGAGAGCATACTTTTCGTTTTTCTCTATTATGGGAATAGTATTGATTGCCTATACTCTTCTTAGTATCTACTCAATTCAGAGTGTCGCAGGCGGGGAGACTGAAAATGCGCAATTGCTCTTAGACCGGATGTATTTCCAGAGGAAGGGTGCACAATGGACTTTTTGGGATTCGGTTTCCAAAGGTGGCCTAGAAGGATTAGCCATATGGGAGAGTGGAACTGAATCTCTGGGAGGGAGTTCTTGGATTGGAAACTTTTTGGACACACAGCAAGCGTTTGTCAGGTTCAGGAATGAGAGTGCGATAGCTTATGGCTTGGATAGGGAAAATGTGGAAGACTTTTTGGAGGTCGGGAAGACTGTCTCGATGCACTCAGCTAGGCAGTTGAAGGATGTTGCGATACAGACTATTATTTTGAATAAGAATCCACGAGCAGCTACGAGTTTTGTCGTGCGGCCTGGGGACTATTTAGAGATAAAGTAAGTTTAAGTGTCAATGGTTTTTCTGATAAGTAAGTGCGCCTCGAGGTTATTCCCTTGAGAGGTGTGCCTGATTCGTATAGGGTTTTGTCTGAAGATATGGAAAAGTAGTAAGCATAGTTGGGGTTGAGCTCGTGGATGAGTGCAATATTGTTCTCAATTTTCGTTTTATCTCCAGAGAGCCACGCATCAATCGAACCGTCTTTTTGGATTGTTGCCAGCACATCTTGAGAATGGAGTTCGATGAGCCGAGTCTGGTTCTGAGTTGGAAGACGGGGAATGAATGCAAGCATGAGGATTACGATTATCGCTATCAGAATAGGTTCGAATAGATAGAGGAATCCTTTATGCGAGTGTGAGTTCAATCTTGACATGTTGTCCCTCCATAAGAGCTAAACGGGAAATAGTTGTCCCTTTTGTTTCAGGGTTGAAATTAATGAGTTGTTTATTAGTATCAAGGTTCTTGATGAGAAGAGATATTGGAGTATCTAGGGACCATTGTGTGTTTAGTAGAGTAGGATCAGAATCAAGAGACTTAGAGAGGGTTTGGACTTTTTTAAGGTCGATTACATGCTCCTCAACTGAATGAGTAGTTGGGTTGTAGAGAGCCAGACCTAGATAACCAGGGTAACCTGGGTTAAGTATCAGGTCATTTGAGAGTAGGATTGCGAGGCGTTGAGTATCCTGCTGGGTGAAGCGTTCGTTCACTAAGGAAGCAGAAAGATTGACATAATTGAGTGCGATTGCAAGAAGCAGAACGCAGAAAACAGCACCGATAATTGCAGTAAAACTACTCTGCGCTGATGACAACTTTTCCTCCGATATTCTCGATTATTATGTGTTGACCAACAGAACGGATATCGACTGATGTAAATAGAGTAGTGTTCACTGACTGCTCCCCTAAAGAGAGGGTTAGAAACGTGTCCTGAGCTGAGATGATAGATGTATCAGAGAGTGAAAGAGATATGGCGTTTTTAGGCCCGAGGACATAAACATCGTTGATTGCGTTAGCAATGCGGTGTAGGTCGATTTCCATGCGCGAACGCGTGCTCAGAGAAGTCTCCTTGGCACTAAAGTTGAGATAAAGTTGGGTGAAGATGCCCATCACTAGGATAAATGCAGTAATAATAAGCATTGCTTCAATTGCAGATTGGGCTCTCATCTAATCGAGTTGCTCTAAAGCATTTGTGAGAGCAGTACCGCCCTTGTCAGCCACGTCATTTGCAGCTCCCCTCAAAAAACTAATCGCAATCGTCGCGATGATTATCCCGGCGGCGGCCAAAAGGATTACGACAATCGCTGAAGAAAGACCGCGCTGGTTGAGTTTCATCCGCAGGTACCTAAGTGTTTCCAGATACATAATTAGAAGTACGCTGTTTTGGTTAAAAGAGTTATGATTAGAGGAAATACCAATTTAGCGGGGTAGCTTAGGGGTGGCAACCCCTAGTTATGATTAGATGAAATTGAGCTGGCGAGTCAGGAAGAAGAGAGAATTACCAACAATAAGGAGAATTGGGAGATAGAAAAGGACACGTTTCATATCATTCTCTAGGTAAGATACATTGTACGCGATTACAAAAGGTAAAATCATGAGGTTTAGCTGGATACCGAATTCAATCGCTGAGATAAGAGGAAGGTCAACATCGAAGAATCCCCCTGAAAGTAGAAAGCCAAGTGAATGGCCCATAGAAACCACCACGCCGAATAGAGACGCAGATATGAAAAAGCCAAATATCTGGGTGGCGCGCTCACCAAATGTCGCGGCCTTGGATTCCTGCATGATGAATTTTATCTTGCGGACATAATCTGCAGTTTGGCTAAAGGCCCCCGACATGCTTGTGCCTGTCTTGTGCGCTTGAATTAGAAGGTCCATCGCACGCTTTATCAGAGCAGAATCAGTATCATGGGAAATCTTTTGGATTGCTTTTTCTACACTAGAACCTGCTTTAATCTCAGCATAAGCTTTGGAAAATTCAGTGCTGATGTGTCCGTAGTCAAGTTGTGCAAGCAAGTTGAGTGTCTCTTCAGTTCGCATATCTGCGAACTGTGCAGCCTGCTCAAGAATTGCAGGAAGTTCGTCTTCCATTTTTGTTTGGAGTGCAGAATACTGGAAGCTAGGCTTCAGAAAGAACAAGAGTGAAACCACAAATGATAGGAAAAAAGGGGCCACTGAACTTAAATATCCAACCAAGGGGAGGGTAAGGAAAAGAGTGAAGAGGGTCCCTAATAAGATAAGGGAAGTGAGAATACAGTGGTGATGCACGGTGTACGGGTAGCCGAGTATGTGGAGTTTGCGGTCTAAGTCCCTACGCCAATTAGTTATCTTCTTTGCTTTGTACAGGCGGCGAACAAATGGTGGAACTGTCGAGATTTGATATTGATAGAGGAGAACTGCGAACGAGGTGAAACCGAAGCCTATCAACAGGCTCAGAGCAAGAGGGGGGATAGTTGTACGGCTTATAACTGAAGAGACCATCAACAAAGAAATTAAGAGAGTGGGAAATACTATTGTGAAGATAGTGGAAGACTGACTTAATAGGCCGGATTTCGCAGTGTACTCGCGCAGCAGATTTTCATTATTCTTGAGCATCTCTTCAGCGAGCACAGTAAGTGGCTTTCCTTTTGGACCTGAAATCTTGTATGCATTCTTCAGTGCACTTGCAACCCGTCTAGCATAGGTAGAATCTACAGATGTGCTCATGCGGTCGAGTGCGCTAGGCAGAGGAGTTCCTGCCTTTGTTTCTTTGAGTGTCTTTTGTATAGCTAGAGAGAAGTGGCCAAAACCAGTGGAGACACGGTCTAACGCCGTAGTGAAGCGAACATTTGTGTTCAATTGTATACCTAATACAAGTAGAGCAAGACCCATGTCTGCCTCAAATTCTGAGGCATATCGCTTTCTGTCAATAGTTGGTTGGTAGATAAGGAGAGAAAAGATTAAGAGGGAAAAGAGAAATGCTGCTGGAAGTGAAAAGATAGAGGTACTGATTGTTAAGAAGAGAAAGTAGAATAGTGGAAGAAAGAGGAAAAAAGAAGAGATAGAAAGGCCAATTGCGTAGCAGAACCATTCTTCTGGGAGATATTGACTCTGGGATTGGTAGAGGTCTTTTGCAAGCCGGTCGTGAAGAGGTTTAGGGATGACTCCCTTGAACGGTCCGAATAACCCATAGGTCCAGGAAATAAGCTGGTCTTCCATACGCACCACTAACCTTTAATGAACAAGTAGTAAATTACGACCCCAATCACTATCAGAGCGATGATACCCAGTGCGCCCTTGCTTGGCTTAGCCGTCGCTGTTGTTGTCGGGGCTTTGGCAGGCGTTGGTGCCGGTACGGGGGCTTGTTTTTGAGCTGGTTCAGGCATGTGAATCACTAGTGTTAAAGACATTCATAGTTTTTATACTTAGGTAGGAGACCCAAAAACCAAGTAGATAGTTCAAAAAGTAAGCTTGGAGGCCGTTGGAGTCATAAGCAAAATAGAGGATAAGGGCAAATCCTGCTAATCCAATTGCGTAATTAGATGTCGTCTTCACTTTCACATGTTCGTGAAGTGTAAGGCCGGTAGCAAGGCCGATTGACGCACCTAGGAGATAGAGATAGGGGAAGTTCTGAATAGCCAGGAAAATGCCGATGAAAGAGAAGATGATGGCCAAGGCGAATAGGTATTTGTGGAAGCGGATTTCGAGCTTTAGAGGAATCTTTTTCCAGAGTTTCCAGAGAAGGTAACCTTCGAGAAGACCGATGATTGCTCCTGCAACAACATCCTGCCAATAGTGGACGCCCAATGCGAGGCGGCTGTATGCGACAAAAAGGACAAAGATGAGAAACCATGGTTCGCGCAGGTAGCCAGTTATCGCAGATATGCGCTGTGTGTGGCCGCTCGGGAAGGAATAAGACGCACGGTTAGCACCGGGCGGCCGCGGGGCGTGGAAGAATGATTTAAGACCAGCATTGAGGAAGAGGTCGAAGACCATAACGAGACTTAATCCGATACCTAGTCGCCTTTTTCCAGACCAGAGTAGGAGAGAAATCACTAGAAGAGCAAAATAAAGGTCACCAAGTTCTGTGATATAGGTCCACATACCAATGTTTATTAACACCCTGGGTTTTAAAAGATTCATGTTTGAGCTTGTGATGTTCGCAGTTGGAGTAATCGTCCTTATGGGAGCATCTAATCTGCTTGTTACCAATGCTTCGAAGATAGCAGAAGCTAGAGGAGTAAGTGGTTTTGTAATTGGTGCGACCATCGTCGCTGCAGGGACTTCTCTGCCGGAATTGGCATCGAGTGTGTACGCAGTCATTAGTGGATTCCCAGGTATCCCAATAGGTAATGTTGTCGGGTCGAATATTGCGAATATTGCGCTTGTTATCGGGGTAGTTGCCATAGTGAAACAGTTTGATTTACAATGGAAAGTGCTGAAGAGTGACGCGCCTGCTCTGCTTGCTTCTGGGTTCGCACTTTTCTTAGTCTGTTATGACCTGACAGTTACCTTAGCAGAGGCTGCATTGATGCTATTCCTGTATCTTGCTTTCATGGTAGAAGCAGTGATGTATCAGAAAGGGATAGAAAGGGAAAAGAAGCCGTTTGCAGTTACGTGGTTCGCGTATATTGTTGTGGCTGCGGTAGGGATTTATTATGGAGCCCAACTGACTATCGAAAATGCCGTTGTTATAGCAAGATCACTTAACTTGAGTGAGTCAGTTATTGGATTTACAATGATTGCGTTGGGGACCTCCCTTCCCGAACTTGCGGCTAGCTTGGTGAGTGCAGTCAAGGGAAAGACAGATATGTCCATTGGAAATATCATCGGGTCAAATGTTTTCAATGCCATTAGTGTTTTAGGCGCAAGTGCGTTCTTTGGGGCAGTTACTATCCCTGCGAGCTATATCTCGTTTGAATTGCCAATAATGCTGGTATTGAGTGTTCTTTTGGTAATTATGATGCTCGACGAGAAAATAACGCGTTTTGAGGGCTTGCTCTTGTTCGCGACCTATCTTTTTGTCATGCTGAACGTTTTCTGAGAGGAAAAATAGTTTTATACCACTTGGGGTTTTTAGCATTAACATGCGTGGTTCAGTTAGCATTGTAGGGCAAATACTCATGTTCATGGTTGGGATTACTATCTTTAGTATAGTCGTTCTTGGCTTCGAGAATATCGAGGAAGGGTTTCTGAATGTCGGCGAGGAATTGGCAGGACGGCAGGTGAGCAGATATGTCGCTTTCTCTGTCATGGACGCATGGCTTGCAGAAGAAATAGGAAAGAATGCTTCTGTGGTCGCATATATTGATGTTCCTTATACTGGAGGAAACGAGCTCAAAGTCGAGCTAAAAGCAGGGAGCGTATGTGCATCGACTCTCTACCAAGAAGCATGTAAACGGGTTCCGCTTAACATTACCCTCGAAGGGGACGCATACACTCTCCAAAGATTCAGGATAGAATCCATCACAAACGGCCTGAAACTCACAGGTGGTCCATTTGGTTAATCTGAGAAAGGCACTAAGAAAAGCTAAGAATAAGCGAGAACCTGAGAAGAAGGTCCAGCGTGCGCTTGACAATATCAAAAAAGGATTTAGCGAGGTTCCTGGTGATATCCCTGAACTTACAGAAGAGGATAAAACTAAGCCTGTGAAAAAAGCACTAAAAAAAGAGAAAGCTCCGGCAATAGAGCTTAAACCTGTTGCATCTAGCGGATTTGCAGTCTCAAAAAAGCCTAAAGACTTGGAAGAGGAGATGAAATCAGCCGCAGGTCATAGAAAGAAGACATCTGAGTATGCGAGCGTCAATATTTCAGAAGAGATAAAGAGCCCCAAAGGGGCAGAATTCCTTAAAGAGTGGACTGCTGATGATTTGTCAACTGTGGATGAGACCTATCCTCTTGTGAAAAGGGATGAGGAAGTATTTGCACAGGCGCGAGTAGTGTGGGACAACAAAAGCAATGAACTGAGATATATCCTCTCTGAACCGCCTTTGGATATGGAAACTGAAAAGCTCTTACACAAGCTCGAATCTTTATTGATTGACAGACTAGAGATAGGGTTCGTGAATGTGAGCCAGTTGAAGGCTGAGGATTTCTTGCTCAAAGAAGCAAATGAATTGACAGAATTCTACGGCATAAAGTTCACACCACAACAGAGGAAGATTGTCGAATATTACCTGTTTAGAAACTTTATTGGACACGGAAAGATTGAGCCAGTAATCCAGGATGGGAATATAGAAGATATCAGTTGTGATGGACTAGGAATTCCTATCTATATTTATCACAGAAACCCTAAGTATGGCTCCATCCGGACCAATCTAGTGTTTACTGAGCGAGAAAAGTTAGATGCTTTTGTCATGAAGCTCGCACAGCGATGCGGGCGGGCGATTAGTGTCGCCGAGCCTTTATTGGACGGCACCTTACCTGATGGGTCGCGTGTCCAAGCAACTTTTGGGAGCGACATTTCCAGGAAAGGACCCACATTCACAATAAGAAAGTTTATGCATAATCCACTCACTCCAGTAGATTTAATCAATTATGGAACCATAGACGAGAAAATGCTCTCTTATCTGTGGCTCGCACTTGAACACGGAAAGTCACTGCTTGTGGCTGGAGCGACTGCAACCGGGAAAACTGCGATGCTTAATGCTTTGAGTCTATTTATTCCTCCAGATAGGAAGATAGTCAGCATTGAGGATACGGCTGAATTGAGATTGCCGCACGAAAACTGGTTGCCCCAAGTGGCGAGGACTGGGTTCGGAGCCGAAAAGATTACAGGCAAGAGGATGGGTGAGGTAGATATGTTCGACCTGGTGAAGGCTAGCCTGAGACAGAGACCAGACTATATTATAGTGGGAGAAGTGCGTGGAAAGGAGGCGTACGTCCTGTTCCAGAGCATGGCCACTGGCCACACAGGCATGTCAACTATCCACGCAGACACGATTGAAGGATTGATTAATAGGCTCGAAACTAAGCCTATTTCTTTGCCTGCAAGCCTGTTACAGAATTTGGACATTGTCATGATTATTGCTAGAGAGAAATTGCATGGCTCGTACGTGCGAAGGGTGAAGCGGCTTGTGGAGATAGTCGGGTATGACATGAAATCAGGCGAGCTCATAACTAATGACGTTTTCAACTGGGTTCCTTCAGAAGATAAATTTACATATGCAGGTAAGAGCCACATGCTCGGGAAGCTCATAGAGGAGAGGGGAGCTAATGAATTAAGCATGCAAAGAGAGATTGAAAGGCGAATGAGTATACTAAGGTGGATGAAGACGCATAATTACAGATTTTATGGAGACGTCAGCAAATACATCAATATGTATTACCGGATACCCAAACAATTGATTGAGTTGGTGGGGAACGACTGATGCCAGGGCAATTATCAAAAGCTACCTATTCGGTTTTCGGGAAGTTCGTTGAGAGATATGCAAATTACTTTGGAACACTAAGAACCGATTTGAAAAAGGCCAATATCCAATTGTTGCTTGAAGAATATCTTTCATTAGCGCTCTTTGTCTCGACCGTTACTATCTCCGGTGCATGGACACTTATCTTCATCCTGATATCCAGGATGTTTCCAATCTATCCCATAGCTATCAAAATGCCGGTTGCTTTTGTGCTTGCACTGTCACTTGCTATCTCTGTTTTTTTGTTGTTCCTGATTTATCCCTCAATTATGTTTGCAGGTATTCGAAAAAGGATTGACAAGGATTTGCCATTCGCAACCATCTACATGTCTACGGTAGCAGGTGCAGGGATTCCGCCCCACATCATCTTCAAACTCTTGGGAGAATTTGAGGAATATGGTACAGTCTCGCGAGAAGCGAAGATAATCAATTCTGAGTTGGAATTCGTAGGTAAGGACCTCTCAGAGGCACTTAGGCGTGCTGCAGATAGGAGCCCAAGTGAGGATTTCAGAGAGTTATTGTGGGGACTGGACACAATCATTGCTGAAGGTGGGGATGTGAAAGAGTACCTGACGACTACCTCACAGATGCTCATGCGCAAATACAATCGAAAAGTTGAGGAGTTTGGTAACAGCCTTTCAATGTATCTTGAGATATATCTGACGCTCGTAGTTGTAGGGTCCATTTTCTTCTTGGTATTGAGCTCAATCATGGCTGCGATGGGCGGCACGCCGATATGGGTGAATGTCGTGCAAAAGGTCGTTGTTTACTTGATTTTGCCGATGGTAACGGCAGCATTCATCATGTTCATAAAAGTTATTTCGCCGATGGGTTAATATGAGAAAATTCGCATCATTGACTGCAAAACAAAAGGTGTTGGTAGCGAGCGCAGGCGGTGCTACCCTCTTATTCCTGATTCCCCTAATCTTCCTTGGAACTCCAATATTCGCAAAGCTCTTTGGAGGGTTTATAGTCGCCGGTGTTCTGGTCGCCATCATACCCTCAATTGCATACATGTACATGGAACAGTATCGGACTGAAGCATTGGAGATGCAGTTTCCGACGTTTCTGAGAGATTTAGCAGAATCCAAAAAGTCAGGAATGACTTTACCTTTAGCATTAGAGAG
>CAZHTU010000004.1:0-15495 GCA_964535815.1 Candidatus Undinarchaeota archaeon | reverse complement strand
TGCAAGCGCGGACGTGTTTCATCAACAAACACAAAAAACTTTTTTCCCTGTTTCTTGGCCTGATAGATTGGACTCAAGGCCGAACCGTGGTCCACAAAGGCTAAGGCTCCAGCATTGCAATGTGTCAAGACTCCAAAACCGTCCTTAATCAGTTTTGAGCCGTGTTTGCCAATTGCAAGGCAGGCTTTTGCATCGCGTTTTGCATATTTCTTTGCAGCTTTCACAGCTTGCCTTTGTTGACTTGCAACAGATTTTCCGGACATTGCTAGATTTACAAAATCAAGTGCAGTAAAAAGATCCTGGGCTGTCGGCCGGGTGCTCGCCAGTGTTTCATAGGCCTTATCTAGGTGTGTATTGAACTTTTTTAAATCCGTGCCAGTGAATTCCAATGCGGCTTGGGCCAGGCCGTAAGCCGCAGTAGCACCAATTGCTCCAGCACCGCGGACTGTCATGTTTTTGATTGCTTTCGCAGTCTGTTTGTGGTCTTTTGACTTGAAGATTGAGAATCTGTGCGGTAGTAAGGGTTGGTTAATCATGCAAACCTCGTTTTCTCGCATCCAAACCGTCTGATACTGCTTGCCTTTGACCTTCATGGGAAGATATAAGAAGTTCTCAGATAATAAAGATTCTCATGTACATGAAGATAATGAATGCAGATAGGCGCAAGATTGTAGCTGTTTGTGATGTTGAACACATAGGAAAAGTGTACGAAGATGATAAACACTTTTTAGACCTGGCTACGCACGAATCATTCTATAAGGGCGATTTTGTGACTGAAGAGTTGGTCATTAAAGCACTCAAAGATGCGGACTCAATCAACCTTGTTGGTAAGAAAGCTACAGATGCGGCCATTAAGGCTGAAATTTTGGAAAAAGACAAAATCCTCGAGGTAGAAGGGGTTCCTCACGCGCAAATTTACCGGCTAAATCTGTGATTTTTGCCCATTTATAAGCCAGTTATACTTTTAAGAAAAATCATTATCCTGGGTAATTTTGTCACTCGTGAGAGGGGAATACATAGGTATATAAATCTATTGGTGATATTATAGTTGTTCTTCCGACAGTTCTGTAGCAGCCAGCGTGCGGTTAGCAGATAGTCGGAGGTTGGTGAAAAAAAATGATAGCAAACGATCCGTGGATGATAAAAATCCTGGAGTTTCTGATGCAAGAAGGCGTCGCACATACGGCAGAGATTGCCCGAGGTGTGCACGTTGCAACAACCACTGCTAGAAAGTACCTTGAAGCGCTTGGCGACGAGGGCTTTGTAGCTATGCGAAGATTGGGCGCAGGCAAACCTGTATTCTGGGAGCTTGTCAACCCGAAAAAAGCACAAAAACTGCTTTAATTCGCATAAAAAGTGGAAATTTCCGGTGTTTCGTAGATAGGGTAGCCTCTATAGGTTTATCAGTCCTCAAACTTGGGCTGAGTAGACTTAGCTTTTGGGTAGATGATATTGTGCCTGTACTTCCAGTTGCGAACGTCTTTCTTTGTTCCCATGAAGGTCTTCACGTGTTCAAAGGCTTCTTCTGCTAATAGTGTGAGTTTGTACTTGTCCAGATTAGAATCAACCAACGCATTCTTTCTTATACTGTTCGTTTTGAGATAATGTAAGCGAGTCCTAAGTTTACGTACGCCATCGCCCCTGAGGCTTGAGTAGTGCTTCTTAATATCAAAGAAACGCATTGGTCCTTTTCTCAAGAGCTTCAACACAGCATATCCCGCGTATTTGGCCGTATCTTTTCTTAGGGCGAGCGAGTCTTCCTCTATCTCTAAAAAGAGCCGAGCCCATAACTGAGCTCGGTCAGATGCAACAAAGCGGAAATTCGGCCCAACAATACTGTCCGTAACCATTCCCTTAGTCCTGGCAGGTGCCTTTATGAATTTTCTCGAAAGAAAGCTGTCAATAAAATCATTCCATTTAGGGGTGGTAAAATAGTCTGCGGCGCGTTTTCTGGCCAACAGTTTATTCATTAGGCCTTTGATAAAAACGGATTGCTGCCCTTTTTTGAGGGCTACAAGCTTAGATCTCCAGTTTCCACGCTTATATCGTAAAAGGAGGGGGTCGAACTCATCATTGATACTTGATCCCTCGATCTCGAGGTCTAATAAATAGTCCGAAAACTCAGCACATGCTATACCCCAAGGATATTCGACAAGATGTTTGTCCAATAAGTCTAGCTGCATCGATAGGATCAATTGGCGCTTCTCAGCTATTCTCTCCTCAAATACTCTGAACTCTTCGTCGTTCATGATATACTTTTGATCCTTCAGAGATATAAAACCTTACTTGTCCTTGAAGTACTGCTTGACCTGTCTTCTACAGGACGGGCAAAAAGAGATGGGTTTGGAATCCAGGTCCATCAGTGTGTTTGAGAGCCGCATCACACAGTTATTCCTGCAGTGAGGCAGGCCAGCTATGTGCGCGACTTCATGGACCGCTTCTTTCACTAGACGCTCGCGGAAGATTGTCGATTCTTGTTCACTGCCGTGCTTTGGATTGAGACGGTGAAGGGACATCAGGGCCTTTTTAGACGGTGGGTGGGCGATGCCGAAGACGAAGTTGAGTGGCTCGACAAACATGTCCACGTCAGTCACTTGAAGCATGTGGTCGAACTCAAGATCCTCAGCTTTTGGGAAGAATGAGTGAGCGTGATATTGCTGGCGGATGTTGTCGTATTCGTCCGGCAAGTCAATTGGTTTCATGCGGACAACGCGTTCAAAAGGAAGATGTTGAGGGATTTTATCCTTCAAATGATTGAGAACACTGCTCGGGATGGTCCCCATTGGGAGCAGGTGCAATATCATGTATTATTTAATGTAAGAACCTATTGAAGTATATTGGTATGAAATGGGTCTATTTAGTGCTGATTTTGGCACTTTTCCTCCGTATTTGGCCTTTTTGGGGCGTTCACTTAGCAGGTGATGCTGACCCGTATTATCATATTCGCGTGGCTTCTGAAGTTTCTGAATTTGATGAATTGAGTTATGGTGGGCGCGTTCATACATATCCGCCAATGTTCCACTGGCTCTTGCGTGTTGGCCACTCAATCACTGGAAGTTGGTTCACAGCCGCTAAACTGATTCCAGTTCTCTTGGGTGTTGGAACTGTGTTTCTAGTTTACTTGCTTGGCAAACAATTTTATGGTGAGCGTGCTGGTCTCTTCGCGTCCGCAGTGCTCGCATTCTTTCCATTGCATGTTCAAAGGACTGCAACTTTTGCGCGGCCGGACTGCCTTTTGCTCTTTTTAATGGTTTTGATACCGTGGCTCGCATACACAAAAAGATACTTGTGGATACCTTTTGCATTTGGAGCTATGGCTCTCACGAGTTTTGCCTGGCCGTATGGCCTTATCGTTAGCGTACTACTAGTAACAAGTCTAAAACTTGAAAAGCAAGAGCGGACAAAAGTCACAATAGGCATAGGTGCAGGCCTCTTCTTTGCTGGAGCTTACTGGGTGCCGTTCTTTTTGAAGAATAGTTTGCCTCTTCTGGTTCAGCGGGCGTCTGAACAAGGAGTGTTAAGTCCATCAGAGATGGTGATGTCGTTCACCTTTTTTGCCATGGTCATCGCCGCAGGGAATCTGAGCTTTCGCTCGCAAAAATACTTTGTTCCCCTATGGTCCATCTTTGGCGTGAGCATGCTTATTCTTGGGATTCGCATGCTAGTCTACCTTTCAATACCGCTTGCCCTTTGTATGGGGCTTTTGTACGATGAGTATCTGTTCAAGAGATTCAGGTTTGAGGACCTTGGGCGGTTTGAGTGTCTAAAAGGTTCAATCATCGCGGTCACCGTTGCGTCTGTTCTTCTAGCTTTTGCACTCGTCTCTGTGTATTTAGTAAATGGATTTGGACCTGAAGCTGAGGAAGAAGAATTCGAGGCAATCTACTGGATTGGAGAGAATTTGAAAGGTGTGGAAGTCCAGACGGCATGGGAATTAGGACACTATGTAACTTATTTCGGGGCGAAAAGCATCCAGGATGGGTATTTTGAGTACGCGCCTGACCCGCTCGGCAGAGAGCGGGAGTTCAAGAGGATGGAAAGTTACGGAGCAGACTATCTGCTCATGACAAAAGAAGATTGTAGGCGGATTGGAGATGGCTGTCAAGACCTCTGGAAGGCCGACACACTGTTCAAGAACGATGAAGCAGTCGTCCTAAAGGTTAAATAGCTGTTTGGGTTTAGCAGAAACATGGACCGCGTTGAAGAGCTCAAGTTGAAACTGATGGTTAAACAGGCAGTACACGAAGAGCTTGACGAATTTTATCGGCGATTAGCAATGATGCTTGAACAAGCAGCAGGGTATAAGAAATTGACGCCCACCCTTCAGAAAGTGCTCGACCTTATTGAAGAAAAAGAAGAGGCCACGGCCGAAGATATTTCAAAATCACGGAAAATCTCTCGTGCGGCGGCCGTGCAGACATGTTCGCGGCTCTTTGAGATGGGTTTTCTCCAGAAGATTAAGAAAGGGAAAAAAGTGTATTACACTATAGCTTGAAAAATGAAGAAAGGACTGCTCGTTGGATTTGTGCTTTTTGCACTGATGCTCTTTTTGCCTATTGGAACCTTTCAGATTAGAGCCTGCCTTGGTATTGCATTGTTGGCAGGGACTCTTTGGGTGAGTGAGGCATTGCCTCTTTTTGTCACATCGCTCTTAATTGCTGTATTGTTGCCAATACTGCAGGTGACCAATGCTGAGAATGCATTGAAGCCTTTCTTCAGCCCGATTATTGGACTTATATTTGGTGGTTTTCTGCTTGCCCGCGCGGTTGAGAAGCACGGGCTCGGTCGGAGAATAACTTATGGGTTGATTAGCGCGGTTGGAACAGATTCCCGTTTGCTTTTATTGGCAATGATGTTCACGACTGCAATATTGAGCTCGTTCGTGAGCAATTCTGCCGCAACCGCACTAATGCTTCCTGTTGCGATTTCAGTATTAAAGCACATCCGTGCCGACCCATTGAAGAGCAGGTACGGAATTGCAGTTATGCTTGGCCTTGCCTATTCGGCAAATATAGGGGGGACGATGAGCCTTATTGGTTCGCCTCCAAACTTGATTGCGGCCCACGCACTTGAGAGTATTGGATATAGTGTCTCATTCCTGGACTGGATGACGCTTGCCGCGCCCTTCGGGTTTGTCATGTTACTCCTGACCTGGTCGGTTCTTTTGAGACTGCATCCACCCGAAATCCACGGAAATAAAAAATTCATCAAAGATTGCAGGTCGGCGCTCGAAGACTTGGGGCCATTGGTGACCAAAGAACGAAGGACGTTCCTGGTCTTTTTATCGACAATCATGCTTTGGTTGACAGAAAGTGTTCACAATATTCATTACGGGATTGTTGCACTCATTGCTGTCGTGCTTCTTTACTCACTTGAACTCTTAGATGATAAAGACCTGAAGAATCTTGATTGGGGTACACTTCTCCTATTCGGAGGGGGTCTGAGCCTTGGAGCGGCCATGGCTTCGAGCGGAACCGCAAAGTTCCTTGTCGAAGGAATCTTCACTGGTGTAATGCCTGACCTATGGATTGTCCTCGCATCAATCGCAGTAGTGACCATGATACTCACAAACATTGCAAGTAATACTGCGAGTACTGCTATACTCATACCGATAGTTGTCTCTTTCGCTAACAGCTTCTCACTTGACCCTGCTGTGCTCGCACTCACAACTGGAATTTGTGCAAGCTTTACGTTTGTTTTGCCAGTGGGTACACCTCCGAACGCAATTGTGTTTGGGTCTGGGTACTTGAGAATGAAGGATATGATTCGAACTGGATTGGTCCTGAGCGCACTCACCCTGCCAGTATTATTGATGACCGCACTCCTCTACTGGAGTCGGATTATTTAGGTTCGCGACTGAATGTTTCCTCTTTTGCGACTTTGAGCACGTCTTTTGGTTTTGTTTTCAAAAGAGCCATTTTACTCCCGCCGCCAGCATAGGCCTGCTCCAGAGAAAGGCATTCAGAATCAATGATTGTCTCTAAATCAGGGACAAATGGAGGTACTGCGCCAACCTCATAGCCTGTGAATTTTAAGACTTCTTCAGGCTTTGCCATTCGTACGTTCTTCACGCCAAATAACTCGCGAATTTTTTTGAAGTCGACTGAGCGTGAACCGCGGAGAACACAAAGGATTGGCCTTTCGTTTTCGAGAATTAGAAGAATGGATTTGATTATTTGCTCTCGAGTGATTCCGAGCTGGTCTTTAGCCTCTTCAGCTGTGCGCACTGCCGAATCGAATGCAACAATCTCGCCACTGATACCGAGTGATTCGAGTGTTGTTTTGAGTTTTGACATTAGTAGCTACCCCTGAGTAATAGAAGGATAGATAGTACTAAGTATTTATATCGGATTAGGCAACAAAAGCATTAAATCATATCAAACTGATAAGTTGTTTGATGACAAACAGTAATAAAAAACCAATAACGGGCACTGTTCTGTACGTAGATGATGATGTCGGTTCGGAGATAGGCGATGCAATAGAAGCGGTCATCCAAGAGTACTTCAAAGAGAATAGTGGTACGATAACACGCAGGTTCCAGAGCGCCTACGGATTACCTGTCGTCTTCGAAGTCCGAAGCGCTCCAGACATAAGAAGTGCCTTTGCTCAGATAAAGAAGAATGTTCCTGCAATACTGTTCCTTGATCTCACAATCGGAGAGGAGTGGGGACTGGACTTAATACCAAAGATAAAACGGATTCGGCCTGCGGTGACTGTCCCAGAGACAATAGTCCTGAGTGAATGGGACAGGAATGCCGAGGATTGGGTAAAAAAGTATAATATCTCTTTTTGGGTGAGCAGAAGTCCTAAAGCAATACGCGGTGCTCTTGAAAAATGTCTCCGAAGACTCCTCGCAAGTACGGAGGAGTACCGATTCGTGCCAGTAAAATAGGAGTGCACCGGCCGGGATTTGAACCCGGATAGCTAGCTCTTTCCCTTGCCTTTTCCGTCGACGCTTTTCTTTAGAAAAGGGTCGTTGGGAAGCTAGAGTCTTAACCAGGTTGGACTACCGGTGCGGTTTTTCGTTTCCGTCAGCTATGCTGACGTTTTGTCAGCTCTGCTGACACTTCCGTGGACGCTTTTCAAAGGGTCCAGGAAGTAAATGGTTCCTAGGGTATAATAGATTAAAACGATTCCGTCGACGAGACCTGTCTCGATGGAGATTAGGGCGAATGAGAAAAGAACACCATAAACTGCAGCGTCGATGCCATGGTCTATTGAGCGATGCATGTATCCGAGTAAGAAACCTAAAAGGCCCATTTCAAGTATCGCACCTATGATTCCGAAGTCAAGAAGTAAGGGGCCGAGCATTGTTGCGGTTATGGTTACACCTGGACGAGAGCTGACTGCGTTCGCGATTAGTGTGCGCGGACCGTACCTGGGACCAGGTAAGCGGAAAAGAGTTGTTATTCCGGAGAGATGGACACGTCCGTGATAGATGCCGAATAGGCCGGATTCTTGAGCGATGTAGTCGTTTATCGCCAAGGTAGATTCAGCGCGCGTGGTTAACACGTTAAGGGTTGCTGTTCCGGCGGATGAGGCCTTGACCATGCCGAGTCCAACGACCGTGCCGAATAGGAGAAGACCTAAGAGCAGGAGGTCCCCGCGCCTGAGTTCGCCCATGTAAAAGAGAGTTATTGCAAAAGAGATGAGGCAGACAAAAACTTCCGTACGGTATCCGAGCAAGGCCATCATAAAGAGTGTGAACATGAAGAGTAGTGCGGTCTTGGGTAAATGTTTCTTACCCGTCTTGGCCAAAATTAGTGCAGTCGCCGGAACCATCAGAAATGCGGTCGTGGTGAAGACGACTAGATGATTTCTGAAGAGTGAGGGGTCTAGTAGTGGAGTACCACCAATATACATTAAATCATATACTTCAGCCAGTATGGAGATTAGTAAGACCAGAAGTAACATGTTAAGTGATGGTCGATGGGTGGGGTTTGACTTTTTTGGGATGTTGGAAAGTTTTGTGCCTATGTAAAACGCAAAAAGTGCGGCTATGGTAATAGCAGTCCATCGTGTGGCAACATTGATTCCTAAGACTAAGAATCCAAGATATGCTAGCACGAACATCTCTGGCCTGAACAGGTCAAGATGAACTGGCATGCCCATGAAATCTCTTAACTTGTCAAACCTTTCTTCGTAGGCTTTCCAGGGTTTTGTGTCGAAAATCTTGTTCGCGCGCTTTAGGGACGTGTTAATCGCGTTAAGTATTAGACTCAAGTTCATGCCTCCTTAGATACTCAGTCATACTAGTATCATATTCATCAAGATATGCTTCAAGTGTTATTTGCCTTGAAGTTCTGAAGTAGGAAAAGGTGTAATCGAGGAATTCTAATCCGACTGGAGTGTTGGCGGCGTGTAGGTGGAGATAGAACACGTAAGGATCCTGGCCAAGACTATTCTGGAATAAAGAAACTTTATTCCCAAAGTTCTCAGCATACCAGGTGTATTCATGGCCGATTGTTTTGGATGCGTCTTTCAAGTCATATTCTTCAAGGTAAGTATGTACTTGTGGGAGAATAGCCATGTTCGGAGCGCGGAAGAGTTTTGGCCGTGTGCCTAAGGCCTGTTCAAATTCAAAAAGACCTGCATCAAGTTTCTCTTCAGTTTGTGAACGCGTTAAGTTGAAGAATTCCCAGTTTGAGTGGTCGTAGCCGTGAAGTCCAACTTCATAGCCTTCATCTATCTTTCGTTTGATTAGTTCGGACCATTTGGGATTGTCAGTTAACGCGTTAACATTGGCATGGTTGGGGATAATGAAGAGCATCGGCTTTACTCCATAACGGTCGAAAATCTCGAAGAGTTCCTCATGCTCCGCCAAGGAGTAAGCAGGACTGATATCATCCACCATTACGACAAACGTATGTTTGGGTTCTAGGGCATGGTCGACTGAATTCATGACCAGTAGTACAAGCAAAATGTATATCCAGCGATGCATAGTTAGGGTATGACGGTCCAATATATATGATTTATGGGGGAAAATGTGTAAGCACTGCAACTTACACGTAGTCGGGGGGTATTCTTATAAGGCGAAAGGGAGTATAAAGTCGCATGAAAGGGGGATTTCTCGAGGGAAAAGGCAAAATTTCGCTTGTCGACGTTATAATCGTCCTGGCCATTATCGGACTAGGATACTGGTTTTTCGGGCTTTCCGCGCCCTCCCTGGAGTTCTCAGGATCAGAAATATATCCTGCCATCGCTAAATACACCCAGCTCAACCGCTTAGGGTACGCAGTGAGCGTGACTATAGAGGGGTATGACACCCAGACTAAAGAAAAAGTTAATGTCGAAGGCAGAATAACCGAGCTCTACAAGGGCTCGTTCGTCCTTGAGACCGATAAAAAGGAGTATAGAGTAGGGGGGAAGATGGCCAGCATTGAGGATATTGCTGCAACCTTCATCCGCTTTAATATTTTGAGTCCTAATGTTATCTACACCCAGGTACAGTCGGTGGAATTCGACTCGTATGATGTGCTCTGTGCCGATTTGGAAGAGAAGGCGCGCCGCATCATCGGTGAGGAACCTGTGAGTGTTATGTTCGAAGGGGAGGTAGCTACAGATACTAGTTACATTGGACCCGCGACGAAGATGAAGTTGCTTAACGCGTTAAGCCTTACCCAAGATTTAGAAATCTTCATCTACAATGAAGGGGTGGAGGTAAAAGGAAGTAGCATTTCCCTCGAGGAAATCTGCAAAATCCAACCTGTGTTGGAGGAGAACCGCATCCAGATACAGGAAGGAATCACGAACGAGATTACCCTAAAGGTTGGTGTTCCGCGCAGTATCTCCAGCGACGATCTCCAGCGATTAAAAGATAACCTTCCTGCTTATGCGATTACGACTTCGTTCCAGGTTATGCGCCATTGATTTGTTTGCTCCAGAGATAGCCTTACCAATCGGCGCGCTCGTCTTCTTAGGGATAGGCCTCTATTCCACAAAAATCTTCCCTGACTTAAGCGCGTCACCTCGAGGAATTCTTGTCTATCTGCTTGGCATCAGCGCGTATCTTATTGGGATAAAGCTTGTTTCCAGGATAGAAATCAAGAAGAATGTCGTGTTAAGTAACGTGTTAATTGGCCTCTCCGCCCTCCTGGTAACTCTGTTCTTGTGGGTGAATAACATGCCCTGGGTGATTGGACCGCTTCTTCCGTTGATGGTACTTTACGCATGGAAGAATAAAGAGCGTGCCGCGTATCCGCTAATAGTTTCAGGTCTAGGCCTGTTTTTGCTCAATCTCTACGTCTATGGGGTCCCTATTATAGATAACGCGTTAAGAGCGCAAGGCTTCAACCTGCTTTGGATTAGCTCTATTGGCCTGTTCTTACTAGGCTATGTTATGCGCCTGGAGCGCGCTTCACCTCGAGAAATCGTGCTCTTAACGTGTTCAGGTCTGCTCTTTCTATTGGGTGGATACAGGGGACCAATCATTCTCCTCATACTTAACATGTTGATAATGCTGTACTATCGTGAGACATTGAAGAACCGTCATCTTGCGCTTGCTATCATTGCGCTTGTCACCTTCACCATACTCTTTGGCTGGTACCAACAGAATCTTGGCATGGACCCTACTACTCTTATTGCGCACCGCTTAGGATACACGTACCATAGATATGACCAAATCGTGAACGTGTTAAGTCCGCTCGGTCCTGGGCAGGTGCTAACGCAAGCAGACCCGCGCTATGCGATAGGTGAGCTAACTACCGACCATTGGCGCAGTACTAATAGTGCATTGTTTGGGATAGTGTGGGCAGACTCTGGAATTGTAGGTCTACTAGCAGTATTTACTGGCCTCGGTGCGGCCACAAAGGTGCTTTTCTCGAGGAGAAATGGCCTATATAGCTTATGGTTGGCCTACCTCTTGCTTGCGATTGAGGCAGGGGTAGACCTAAATTATGTGATGCTTGCGCCATCCTTATTGGGTTTGCTATACCGAAAATGAGGAGTTACTTAACATGTTAAGTGGCTAGTATATCCTGAAATACCCTCACACAGCCTCACAAACACCCTTACACTCACTATTGGCTCTAATTCCCACATTTCACTGTTTTAGCTTATTCTCACATTCTATATATTCCGGGTCAACACTCACAAATCACTTTTTCCGGTCTCCCCTAATAAACTCTCACATTCGACATTGTCCGGAAAATACTCGGAAATATAGGCCTTTTTCGGGCGTTTAATGTCCCCTGTAGGCCCTATCCTGAAAAAATGTGATCCAAATACCCTAGGGTAGGCAGTAAGATAGGCCTATCTCGACATTTGTGCTTAGTAGCATATACTCACATATAGGAATGTCCGTAAAAATGCCGGAAAGATATGTACTTAACACGTCCTTAACATGATTAACATGTCCTTAACGTGTTAATCGCGTCTTATCCTGAAGAAGTTAACATGTTAACTAAATAACTAACAAATGGTTAATTCCGTTAAATATCCGAAAAATAGGGCCAAAACAAACGTGTTAATAACATGTTAAGTGAAAAATTAACACGTAAACCGAAAGATTAACATATAAGTAACGTGTTAAGTGGACGCAAGATGGGATTCCTAGATAGCATCTTCGGTAAGAAAAAGAAGAAGAAACAATCAGCGAAGCAAAAACAGAAACAAAAGAGTAAACCGAAACAGGAGAAACAGAACGTGACCATCATGAATGACCCCCTAGTCACGTTAACTTCTGAAGTTACAGCAGTGAACTACGCGATTAAGGATTTGAAACGTGCAATGCACGATGATCACCACCGTATACTCGGCGAATTCGACCAACTGCCTAAGCACGACGACATAAAAGATATCCTAAACAGTAAAAAAGACAGGCTTGAAAGAGAGAAATCCAGGATAGAAAAGGAGATTGAGGTCACTGAATTGCAAAAAGAAATTATTGAGCACCTTGAAACACCAAAAAGTGCTGCAGAAGTTGCAGAAAAATTGAACAAATCAAGGACATGGGTCTCTCAGCAGATGGCAAAACTCCTCGAGAACGGCATGGTTGACAGCAAGAAAGAGGGAAAGTACGTGAAATACTTCCTGCCTAGCGCAGATACTGAGCAATAAGCGAGGTTAAAGCTTCCTGTAGGCGGCCTTTGGTCTGCCCATAGTGTCTGTCCATTGCCAAAAATATTCCGGCTTTTAGGTCCGCTTCTGGCGCGTCTGGGGCCTTGACAAAATAGTATTGGTTCTGCGAACTCTCCACTAAACCTTGTTTCCGAAGCTTGCCGAGCTGGTAGCGGATTGTTTTTTCGGTCGTTGCCTCGTAGTTTTCGTCGATGTAGATCTTCAGGTCGCGAGTTGTGGGCTTTTTTCCCTTGAGATTGTAGTAAAATAGGCCGTCCAGTATCGAGATAATCGTGTCCCTAGACTCGCCTGGGGTGATGAGGCCCATAGAGAGTGCGCACCAGCGCAAAAGGGACTTGCGCGTCAGGCGGGCCTCAGGCGGTAAACGTAGCTTCCGCACCGTCATTTCGTTTTCTATGAGGTCCTGCTCTGCGACAAAAGTGTTTTGCCCATGACCAAAATCTTTTGGCATGTTGTTTGCTAAAGGCCTTTGGCTATATAATGTTGATGGGCTAAAGTCTCACAAAAGGCCTTGGTCGCGAAGGCCCTATCTTACTGATTTAGGTCAGGGTATTTCGCATTACTGGCAAGGCCCTATCGAGAAATATTACTGGCAAGCTACTCTCTGTCAGGGTTTATATAATGGCACCGGGTCCTTTACCTTATGAAGAAAAAGGATAGTAGAAAGATAGGGTTCCTTGGTGAATGTTGGGTACAGTTTAAACTAGCGCAGAGGTCCCTAAAGTCAGTTAACCTCTCCGATGGCTTGGGGTTTGATTATGATCTTTTAGTGGAAAACGGTCTCAAGATAGAAGTTAAAACGTCAGTTATTCGTAACGCCGGAAAAAAGAAAATTACCAAGTCAAGAGGGCCTGTGACTTATGATATGTATCTCTGGCAGTTCTGCAACACAAAACAGACCACAAAACACATAGGGCACAAAACACTGAGATGTACCTGGCGAAAGCGAGATAGGGATTGTGATTTCTTTGCGCTTGTTTGCCTTGACAAGAACCTTAACGTAGTTAAGAACTATATTGTTCCAAAAAACGTAGTCGGTAATCGATCATTGATTGCAATACATAGGCACCATAAGGGGATGTTTGCCAAATACCTCGAGAAATGGGACCTCCTATCCTAAAAGAGGGTAGATAACGTAGATTAAATTCCCTATACTCCTAGGATGGCGATTTTATATATGTTAAGTGCCCTATTGCTTTTGCAGGAACTTGTCGGTGGTTTTCTGGAGGGATTCGATCTTTTCCAGTGATTCGGTAAGGTTCCTTTTGCACTGATTTAAGTAGAAAGTGAATTGTTCGACATCGCCCTGTTTGAGTGCTTTTTTGGAGTTCTCCCATTGAGGCCCTATGTGTCCTATCTTGTCCGATATTTTGCCAAGGGCAACTTGTTGGGTTTTGCCGTATTCCTTGAACACGGCTCTTGTGACTATCGGACGCTTCCTTCCACCAAGTCTGAATCGCATAATAGAACTATTGGCCAGAGATTATAAAAAACTTCGCACAGAACAGTTTTAGCAACGCCAAAACATTTTGGGCGCGGAAAATAGGTCAGGGTAGTGGCAGGGCTGAGTGGGCGGCGGAAGTCTCACAACTTGGCTGCTTTCTTGGCCAGGCGTTCGGCGGCCTTGGCGGCGCGTTTTTCGGCCTTGGTGAGTTCTTTCTCAGCCTTGTCTATACGGGTTGAGAGTTCCTTTGCGTCCTTTTTAATCGCGGAGGTTATGCCCCCGTCTTTTAGAATAGCTGCATCACCGCGGCGAATCAACGAGAAAGCTTCTCGTGCTGCGGTTGCATTATTGTTTCGCAGGTGACGCCTAACTGTTATCAGATGACGCGTAGTAGAGGCGTTAATTCGCCCTAGGGTTTCGCGCTGGTAGTATGGGCCTCGGGTTAGTAAATCATCTTTTCTTTGGGACATGGGTATGTTTTTGTCCTAAAAGTATATATGTGTTGGCTGAGGGTTTGGAGAAAATGGTTTGGAAGTGTGGGAAATGGAGTTTTTTTCAATATTGTAAATAATTGTTCAGGAGGGAGAAAAGCGATTTTGAGCGTGGCGATATTGAATTGTTTTCAATATTGTAAATAATTAGATAAGGGCGGGCTTTTTGTGAACGACTGTGGTGTTAATCATCCTGTCGAGCAGGAAATGCAGTGCACGCGCCTTACGCGTTGCCTCAATTGCAGTCTTTGAATTTAATTTCTTTTTATCCTTGTTGATAGCCTCGAGGGACTTAGCTATGTCCTGACACATAGGTGCAAGCTGTCTGAAAGTGCATACGAACTCATCTTCAGGTAGGTAAGCAAGGACCTTTCCATTCACTATAATCTGCTCAGCTGGCAGTTTTACCTTGTAAGTATAGGCGTTCTTGGTATTTTCCAGCTCAATACCCCTTTCGAGTATAGTTCCCATAGCTAACTCTTGGTTGCGCTTGTATATACTCTTTTCTAATGGACGTACCTGAAAACAGCTTTTTTGAGCTTTGTTATAACTTGTTTAGTCTTCTTGTGGCCGTGGGTGGGTTTTAATGCGAGTGTGACTTTTTCACGGGCTGAACGTTCAGTAGGGAGGAGACGAATAAGGTCAACAAGTTCTAGAGCAGAATGTTCTGCGGCTGCGAGGTCACGTTTGCCTTTATGTAAGTCAGTTCGATAAGAATTCTTGTAGCGCTCTATTGAGCGCTCTAACTGTGCAAGCTGATGCCGTATCCTGACTAGATACTCGCGCCGGTCCAGTGTGCGGTATGCTGAATCATCTGCAAAAGGCAATATGTATCATCTCCATATAGATAGTAGAGTCTTATGGATAAATGGGTTTTGTCCGGGTATTTTAGGGAATTTAATGTAAGGTATTAAATATCTGCTGTGCGTATACATATTATGGCAGGAGAGGAACAGATTGAGGCTTTTAGAAGGTCGCTGGTTATTGCCAACAAAAGCCCAAAGACGATTAAGTCGTACTTATTCTACATCAATGACTTCTTCAAGCATGTGCAAAAGCCACCGGAGAGTGTTAATCTTCAGGATATCGAGATTTATCTAGTCGATTTGAAGGAGAATAAGGAGTACAAATCTGCTTCCTTAGCACTGGCATTCTCGGTTTTGAGGAACTTCTTTGATGATTATATGAAACTTAATATTACAAGTGGGATGAAAGCGCCCAAATCTGGGAGGAAGTTGCCGGTCGTGCTCACAAAGGATGAAGTCGCTAACCTGCTAAAAGCAGCTTACAGTGTCAGGGATAAAGCTATTTTACAGACATTATACTGCGGTCTGAGGGTCTCAGAGTGCGTCAATCTCAAGAAGATAGATGTCGATTTGAACTCAAGGCATGCGGCGGTTAGGCACGGAAAGGGAGAAAAGTCGCGCACTGTTCGCTTTTCGAACGAGCTTGTAAGCTTGCTTGAGCAGTACCTGAAGAAAC
>CAZHTU010000003.1:0-17072 GCA_964535815.1 Candidatus Undinarchaeota archaeon | reverse complement strand
ATTGTCGAAATTCACAGACATGTTTCCTGTATCGTTTCCATATTGTGCGAAGTTCGCACTCGAGGAGTAGACGCTTGAATTCGGGGAGGTTATGTTGAAGGTTACTTTGTCGGTTGAGTTTCGTCCGCCTGTCAGGTACATGGTGACGTTTATAGTGGAACCATTGCGTGCATATGAAGGCGTGAACACAAGGTCAAGTAGAGTATTCGTCTCAACACTCCCTTCTTCCTGGACATAAGGGCTACCTATCAATCGCGAGTAAGCTAGGTCGGCCTGTCCGTGGTCTGCACCAGGCTCGAAACCTATTCTGAGCGTGATATTGGATGAGTGACTGATGTTGTGGGCGGTCGTGTCATTGGAGCCGATGGAGAGTAATGTGCGATTGTACAGACCGATATTCTCCCAGGCGAGCCTCGCTTTATTAGTGAAGGAATTGTTCCAGAGAACATAAGCAACCGAAGATAGAGAAGTGTCGTACCAAGCGAGCCAGCCTTTTGACACTGACTCGTTAGTCGCAAAGACTATCGTGCTTGCTTCCAATGTGTAGTTCTCTGTGTAGTTGGTGTCAAAGCGAGCGAGGCGGTTTGTGTAGTCCGATGCATCTGGAATCGTTGTCTTGAGTGTCAAATCGTACACCTCTCCGCCAGTACCATTGACCTGGAACTCAAAGTAAGGCGCGAGCGAGTAGAAGGTGTAGCTCATCTCGTAATCATTCATGCGGCAACCATACACTCGCCTCACTGCCCCACCTGAGGAGGTACAATTAGCTCCCTCTGTGTTGTTCCATTCTGTGCTTGTGAAATTCACCACGACCAAATCATCAGACCAGTTGCCTGCAATGGAAAGATAGGACAGAGAACTAAGTGATGCATTAGTAAAGTTGGTCTCGAGCTTGTCATTACTGAAACTGGTAGCCGTCCACTCAAGGTCGGTTGAGTATGCGGTCGCGGTGTGAGACGCGTTAACATCGAAATAGATGTTGTAGTAGCGGGTCGCATTTTCAGTCAAGGAACCATTCATAATCCAATGGACTAAACCTACAGCATTGGTCGTGTTGTCGTATGCCGTGCCCAAATCGAACTGACTTGGCACTTCGTACCTGAACAAGTCAGTAGATGAAGAGTTGTATTGCAAGAGTTGTCCAGACGAATTGTGTTCGACCACGCGAACTGAGTTGTCATCAAATACCCAATCGCTCGAACCGATGAGAGAAGTGAAGTTCACAGTCACGGACAAAGGAGTGTCATTGCGTTCGTAGATTGAGTTGGTTACAGTGACAGGTAATCGATAGTTCCAGGACGAATTCCACCAGTCTACTGCGTGCACTGGAGTTAGCATGAACAATAGTAGCAGTAATGGCCAATACCTCATGCCTTTGCTAAAGCTGGTCAAATACTTAAAATTGAGCTCACACTTAAAAATAAAACTGACATACCTATCCCAATGTTCATTGCGATTTGTGGTATTGATGGTTCTGGAAAGAGTACCCAGGTCAAGATGCTTGCTAATTGGTTCCGAAAGCGAGGAGAGGAAGTTATGGAAACTTCTGAACCGACGCATGCCCTGATTGGACGAATAGTCTGGCATATTCTTCGCGAACACACTGACATTGAACCAAAGTCTTTTGCTCTTTTGTTCATGGCTGATAGGATAGAACATCAAAAACCAATAGGGAGCGCACTCAAAGGCGGCCTCCATGTCGTCACTGACCGCTATTTCTGGGAGACTTACGCCTACCAAGGTGCGGAAGGAGTAGACATGGGGTGGATGAAAGATATTCACAAAGATATGATTGTTCCTGACCTCACAATCATTCTTGACATCGACCCCAGGAGCGGGATGAAAAGGCTCAAGACGCGCGAGAAGTTCGAAAAGGTTGAATTCTTGACAAAAGTCAGGCGAAACTTCCTGAAGCTTGCTCGCGAAGAGAAGTTAAAAGTCATTAAAGCTAACGGAACAAAACTCCAAACACACAAAAAGATTATTTCTGCAATTGAAGCTGCAATAAAAAAGAAGTCCAGAAAGAAACGTTAAAGGTCCAGTTTCAAAGTTTCTTTGATAGTATTCAACACTACCTGAGTGTGCGTGCGGTCGATTGATGAGATTTTTTGTAGGCGCTTGACAAAAGTATTCAGGTCCTTGCGGGAGCGCGTCCGTACCAGCAATAGGGAATCATACTCGCCTGTCACATCATAGATGGAAAGAACCTCAGGCATTTTTGCAATCTCCTGTTCGACATTTTTCGAATGTCCGCCTTTGAGTTTTATGCCGATGATAGCGGAGAGATCGAAGCCCAAGGCCTCAGGGTTCAACCGAGTGGTAAAACCCTTAAGAATTTGTGCGCCCTTAAGGCGATCGAGGCGATTATAAATCGTCCCTTCCGCGACCCCGAGCTTCGATGCAATCTCCCTAAAAGGTGTTCTTCCATCCTCTTGCAACAGCTTCAAAAGTTGTTTGTCGATGTTGTCGAGGATCATGAGGATTTCTCAATCCAGCTCATTATTTCTGAGCGTATCCTCAGTAAAACACTAGTTATTTATATACTTTTTGAGGATTCCTCAGTTTATAGAAAGATATTTAAAGAGATGCTCAGGATTAGATTTCCGCTAGGTTTAAAAAGTAGTGGAGATAGAATATACGTATGATATTGTCTATCGGACATGTTGCGTTTGATATAATCGCCAATATGTCAGAGTTGCCTCGAAGGAACACCTCGCGCCCAGTCAACAAGTGGGAACTGTGCCCCGGGGGTGGTGGCGGGAATTTTGCAGTTGCAGTCAAGACACTTGGTGTACCCTCTTCGCTCTTTTCAGTCGTTGGTAATGATTTTGCAGGTTCAAAGTATGAAAAGAAACTAAAGCATATGCGGATTATGAGAGAACTCGTGCATATTAATGAAAGGACGACTCGTTCTTGGATGTTCTTCGCAGGGGATGCCTATCAGTCATATTTCTCTGGACTTTTTGATGCCTTTTTAGGGCAGGAAGTGCCGCGCAAACTTGTGAATGCAAAGATTGCACATTTCACAGCAAACACACCTACTTTTGTCATTCAGAGCATGGAAAGACTCAAAAGACTGAATTCCAAGATTAAAATATCGTTCGACCCTGCTTATGATATCCATTTGTATGACCGAAAGCAGCTCCTCAAGTGTCTCGAACTCGCAGATTACTTCTTCTGCAATGAGCACGAATTGGATGACCTCCGCGAGAAGACAGGTATCAGTGTGCAGGACATAGTTGACAAGGTAAAAGTACTGAAAGTTACTGAAGGTGCTGATGGCTGCAAACTGTATACTAAAGAAAAACCAAACGGCCTGCACGTGCCAACAAGTAAAGTAGCAGTCGTGAATGCTGTCGGTGCAGGTGATGCGCATGCAGCTGGATTTTTGGTGGCCCAACACCGCGGCTTGGATTTGAAGAAGAGTGCGCAAGTAGCCAATTTTGTGGCTTCTTCGGTAGTACAAGGAATGGGACCGCAGGACAATATCCCAACATGGGATAAGATTCCAGATAGGTTCAAGCGTTAGTTTTCTTCTTAGGCTTGACAGTCTTCAAAAGCTGATATGAGAGCAATAGCGCTACGAAAAAGAACTTGGTGAACTGCCAGAACATGCCTGCTCTCTCGCGGATTGAGGCGCCGCGTATCTGCTTGTGGGCGAACTGCTCGTAAGTATCGAGTTCAACATCTTGAGGATTTTCAAGCCGGTCGCGGGTGTATTGTCTCCACCAGTTAGCTTTTCTTTGCTCTCCCATATGAGAGTATATGTTAGAAGTAGTTGAAGAAACTTACGATTTCTTAGGGTTTTTCTTCTTTGCTGGTTTCTTTTTGGCTGGTTTCTTAGGTTTCTTTGCTGGTTTCTTAGGTTTCTTTGCTGGTTTCTTAGGTTTCTTTGCTGGTTTCTTCTTTGCGAGTTTCTTGGGTTTTTTGGCTGGCTTTTTGGAGGGTTTCTTAGAAGATTTTTTTGGTTTTTTGGCTGGCTTTTTGGACTTCTTTTTTGCAGGTTTTTTTGGTTCTTCTTTCTTAACCTCTTCTGGTTCTTCAGGTTCTTCAGGAGGTGGATTCCTTATCAGGTCTGGGAGTGAATAAAGGTCTTCGACGATTATTGAGATTTTGGAAAGTGCTTCAATTTTGGACTCGTAAGAACCACGGCCGTAGGCTATTATAGCACCAGCATGGCCCATCTGGCGTTCTTCTGGTGCTGACTTACCGACCACATAGGAGTATATCGGTTTTGGGAAGTCGGTCAGGACTTTGGCTAGCTCCTCTTCTTTTGTGCCGCCTATCTCGCCGACGATGACGACAACTTCAGTATTTGGGTCTTCTGCAAATTCACGTATGAGGTCGAAATAGTCACTGCCGATTATTTGGTCCGCACCTATTCCTACTGCAGAAGAGACGCCTAGTCCGGCGCGTGAGAGGACATTAGCTACCTCGTAAGTTAGGGTACTGCTCCTAGATATGATGCCGACCTTTCCCTTCTTGAAATATTCGTACGGGAAGATGCCAAGCATATTCTCGCCGACGTTTATCAGGCCGGGAGAATTTGGTCCGATTACGCGGGAATTACAAAAGTCTATCTTCGCAAGGTCGTGGAGTGGGATACCTTCTGTGTTGATGAATATTGTTTCGATACCTGCGTCCACGGCTTCCTGAATTGCTTCAGCGGCTTTTGGTCCAGGGACAAATATCACAGAAACGTCTGCTTCAATTTCGGAAACATGGTTGAATACTGGAACACCATGTATCTTCTTGCCTTTCTTTCCTGGGTCCACGCCACCTACAATATTGGTTCCGTAGTCTAGCATACGTTTTGTATGAAAACTGCCGATAGTGCCTGCGATTCCCTGCACTATCACTCTTGCGTTCTTGGGTACAAGTATCATTTCATGGCCTCCACAAGTTTTTGCAGGTCTTTTTCTGCAGTTATGCCTGCATTTTTGAGCAGTTTGAGTGCTTTCTCTTCTTCGCGGCCAGATATGCGGACGAAGAGAGGGATGTCACTTTTTGCCTGAAGTATCCCTTTCACGACTTCTTCAACATCAGTGAGGCCTGCAAAGATGTTCACGAGCACCTTCTCAACTTTGGGATTGGAAAATACTATCTCCAGTGCTTTCTTGACTTTCGCTTGGTCTGCACCACCCTCCAGGTCAAGGAAATTGGCAGGCTTCAAATCCCCCAGAGAATCGAGCGTGTGCATTGTTAGTCCTGCGCCATTGGCGATTACACCAATATTACCATCCAGTGCAACATATTTGAGTCCGGCCTTGACTGCTTCCCTTTCAGTCTCATCCCCAACGTGGATAGATGGCTCGTATGTGTGTCTGAATAATGCGTAATCATCAATTATTATCTTGGAATCGAATGCATAGTAACCGTGCGGAGTGCGGACAAGCGGATTGATTTCAGCCAATGTAGCGTCTTCCTGCTTGAAAAGTATCCAAAGCTGTTTTAGAATCTCTTGTGGGAATGGAGTGTCTGGGAGGTTTTCCTCGTCGAACTCGTACTTCTTCATGCGATATGATTCTGCATCTACTCCCCCTGGGCCAAATAGTACAATGGGTTTCTCCTCGAAAGTTAGAGCGAGATAGAATTCTTCATAAGTCTCTATTGGGGTACTTAACCATACTTGTTTTATTGGCATGCCATGGAGTGTACTTCCTAAGATTTCTTTAGCATACTTCTGGGCATCCTTCTTGTTCTTGGCCACCTTAACCAGTCCGGCTTTTCCCCTGCCACCTACTGGAGCCTGGGCCTTGATTACTGTAGGGCCATTGGTTTCGTAGAATTGAATGATTTCGTCGACACTCTCCGCTAACAGACCAAATGGAGTAGGTATACGATATTTCCGGAATAGGGCCATGCCCTCGTGTTCTAGAAGTTGCATAATTATAGTAGTAGCGTATATACGCGTCCAAAGTATAAAACGGTTTCTAGGTGGTTAAGAATTCTTAATATCTCTGCCGCTTGAATTTCAAGCCGAGCTTGAAGGCATTGTGGTTCTCTTTCACATCGCGCGGGATTGTCTGCTCCAAAGCCTTGGCCACGGATTTTTCACTCAGTGGTAGGAATCCGGTGCTTACGGCGATGCCGAGGAGGGTTGAGTTGCTGTAGACTGGGTCACCTAGTTCTTTCTCACAAACATCGCCTGCATTCACAAAAAGCGTGTCCTTTGCAAACGGCCTGACCATCTTTTTGACGTCATCGATTGAAGGGTACCTCTGCTTGTGCAGGTGCGCGTACACAGGCTTGACTGTGTACGTATCGACCAGGAAGTTTGTCCTTGCTTTGTCAGCATAGTAGCAGGCGCGGGCAGGTTCGATCAGCTCGAGCCCCAGTATCAGATCAGCCTGGGCCCGCGGGATGGTAGGGGAATGGATCTCCTTGCCAAACCGGACGTGTGTAGGGATAGAGCCTCCTCGCTGGGTGCGGCCGTGGAGCTGGATGCCTGCCACTTTGTGACCGTCGAGGTTGGCGGCCCTGGCGAGAACCGATGCGGCCATAAGAACACCAGTTCCACCGACACCAGTCAGAAGAATGTTGAAATTTTTCTTGGCCATTTTCTGCTTCATTTCTTCTTCACCTCTGGATTAATTGCGCCAGCCGGGCAGATTTGAGAGCAAACACCACATCCCCAGCAGAGGTCCCTGTCGATCTTGAAATTGCCCTTCTCCTTTATTATCGCAGGACATGCAAATGCACTCAGGCACTCCCCGCACCTGATGCACACTGAGGGGTTGATCTTGAAATGCGTGAACTCCTTACCTGCGCGCTCAAGTTTCCGGTGCGTAAGGAGTCGGCACTCACCCTGCGAGACAAGGACTGCAAGGCCTTTTCCTTTCAGCCCCTTGACTGCCTGCCGGAGCTTTTTCTGGTTGAAGGCATTAGCAGTCTTCATGTTTTCTATACCCATTCCTTGGATAATCTTCTCGATCTTGATCGGTTCCTTCACCTCACCCATGCCTGTGAGCCTGCTCCCAGGGTGCGGCTGGTGCCCGGTCATCGCAGTTATCTTGTTGTCCATAATCACGACCAATAGGTCAGAATCGTTGTCCTTCAGGTTGACAATCCCAGGCATACCTGCGTGGAAGAAGGTCGAATCGCCCATGAACAGGACAGCCTTCTGCCCGCTTACCTTCTTGATACCGTGGGTGATGCCTGCGCTCGCGCCCATCGAGATAATGAAATCCTGCATCTCGAACGGCCTCATGCTGCCTAAATCATAGCAACCTATATCCCCGCCCCAGACTACGTCTTCACCAAGGACTTTTTTCACGGCATAGAATGTTGACCTGTGAGGACATCCAGGACACATCACTGCTTTCCGCATGGGGAGCTTTATCTTCTTGAGACTGCGCTCCTGGGCCGCAAAGCTCGCCTTTGGAAGCTTCAGAATGGGTGAGATCTTCTCACTGATTAGTTCGGATGAGTACTCGCCCTGTCTCGGCAGGATGTCCTTGCCGTGGATCTCCACCTTCGGGCTCACATCCTTTGCCACTTGCCTGACAAAATCTTCGATGACTGGCTCGAGTTCCTCGACGACAATGACGGTCTTTAGGCCTTTCAGGAACCTGGCAATGAACTTCGTTGGAATAGGATAAGTGAGGCCCAGCTTTGCTATCTTGACCTTCTTCAGTTTGAGCTCCTTGATGTATTCATAAGAAACCCCATTGCAGATTATCCCGATCTTGCCACTGCCCTCTATGCGGTTCAACTGCTCTGAGTAGGCCTCAATCTTCTTCAATTTTTTGAGCACGCGGAGGTGAAGCTTTTGCAATTCAGGGCGGATGTTGTAGAAGCGGTCAAAATCTTTCTTGAACCTGCCCTTCTTCCTCGGCTTCTTTTTTCTGCCGAGTTTGACTGAACCGATCGAATGACTCACCCTGGTTGTCGTCCTGAGCATGACAGGTAGCTGGTGCTTCTCAGATATCTCAAATGCCAGCTTTGTGAAGTCCTTGGCCTCCTGGGCATTGGAGGGCTCGATGGTTGGGATATTTCCCATGCGGGAGCAATACCTAGTGTCCTGCTCTGACTGCGCGCTGCACATGCCCTGTGGGTCATCTGCAACCACCAGCACCATCCCGCCGCGCACGCCTGTGTAGAGAACTGGGTACACAGAATCACTGGCTACGTTCAGGCCGAAGTGCTTCATGGCTGCGAGCGACCTGGCTCCACAGTATGCGGCCCCGGCCGCGGCCTCGAAGGCAACCTTCTCGTTCGTGCTCCACTCGAAGTAAATTCGTGCTCTCTTGGCGACTGAAGAGAGGGTCATGCCGATCTCAGAACTCGGCGAGCCAGGATAGGCGGCACAAAAACCCACGCCAGCCTCCAGCGCGCCCCTTGCAATCGCCTCGTTTCCGAGAAGTACGACAGTCCTGCCGGCCTTTTCCAGAACGTCCTTGTTGTACATGCGTTGCGTAAATTGCACAGTGTATATATATCTTTGTGAACTACACGTGCTTCTTTATGAGGTCTGGAAGCGAGTAGAGGTCGTCCACGATCGTTGAGATCTCTGAGAGGGCCTGAACCTTGCTTTCATATGTGCCTTGGCCGTTTAGGATGATAGCACCAGCATGGCCCATCCGCCGCTCGGGAGGTGCGTGGCTACCAACGATGTAGGAGAAGATCGGCTTGGGGAACTTGGTCAGGGATTTGCTGAGCTCCTCCTCTTTTTTCCCACCGATCTCGCCTACTAGAACGAGTGCTTCAGTCTTTTTGTCTTTCTCAAAGTGGCCGATAAGATCGAAGAAGTCGCTTCCCACGATCGGATCGCCACCTATTCCCACAGCAGAAGAGATGCCAAGTCCTTCTTTTGAAAGCACATCGGCGACTTCATAGGTCAGTGTCCCGCTCCTCGATAGGATTCCTACCTTGCCTGCTTTGAAGTGCTCGTAAGGGAGAATGCCTAGAAGATTCTCACCGACGTTAATCAGGCCTGGACAATTGGGGCCGATTATTGTTGCCTTGGACCTGTCAATAGATGCAAAGTCATGGACTGGGATGCCCTCAGTAATGACTACTATTGTCTCGATCGCGGCATCTATTGCTTCCTGGATTGCGCTTGCGGCCTGCAGACCAGGGACAAAGACAACAGAGGCGTCTGCCTCAATCTCATCCACGCGGTTGAATACTGGGACTTTGTGCACTTTTTTCCTTTTTTTGCCCGGGCTCACGCCACCGACGATATTGGTGCCGTAGTCGAGCATGCGCTTGGTGAAGAAACGTCCTGCGTGGCCTGTGATCCCCTGCACGATCACCCTTGCGCCTTTTGAGACGATCATTTCATTGCCTCCAGCACCTTCTGCAGGTCCCTTTCCGCATGGATGCCTGCGTCCTGGAGCATCTTGATCGCCTTTTCCTCATTTGTGCCAGTCAGGCGTATAAAGAGTGGCAAGGGACACTTAGCTTCGATTATGCCCTTGGCGACCTCATCGCACTTTGTGATTCCTCCGAATATGTTTATCAGTATCTTCTTGATCTTTGGGTTTGAGGCCATTATTTTAAGCCCCTTGGCTATTTTTTTGTGGTCAGCACCACCACCAACGTCCAAGAAGTTTGCTGGCTTGAGCTTGCCTAGGCACTTGAGGGTGTGCATCGTCAAACCCGCACCATTGGCCATCACGCCGATATTGCCACCGAGTGCCACATACTGCAGACCGGCCTCAAGCGCTTCCTGTTCTGCCTTGTCTGCTGAAAGGACAGAAGGAGTGAAATCATGCTTGGAAAGGGCATAATCGTCAATTATTATTTTGGAATCGAGCGCAAAGTAGCCCTCTGCTGTCCTGACCAAGGGATTGATCTCAGCAAGCATCGCATCCTCGTGCTTGAATAGGGTCGAGAGCTGTTTCAGGATCTCTTGGGGGAATGATGTCTTCGGAAGATTCTCCTCGTCGAACTCGTACTTCTTGAGCCGATAGGACTCGACATCTTCACCACCTGGGCCTAAGAGGATAACTGGTGTATCCTCAAAAGTTATGCCAACGTAAAACTCTTCCTTGATCTTGATAGGAGGGCTAACCCAAACCTGCTTGACAGGCACACCCTGTAGTGTGCTTCCTAGGATTTCCTTGGCATACTTCTGGGCCTCGCGCTTGTTCTTGGCGATCTTTACCAAGCCTGCCTTGCCCCTGCCTCCGAAAGGTATCTGTGCCTTGATCACAATGGGTCCGTTGGCCTCGTAGAACTGGACAACCTCTTCGACACTCTCTGCGAGCAGGCCAAATGGAGTAGGTATACGATATTTCCGGAAGAGGGCCATGCCCTCGTGTTCTAGAAGTTGCATAATTATCTGTTGCAATCGTTACAAGCGTCCAAAGTATATAAATTCTCAGGACTTTAGTGCAACCATGATCTACGGAACTTTTGGTTCTTCAGGAGGAAAAATCCTGAAAGCTCCGGTAGGGATTCACAGGGATAATCAGGTTACACTCGAGTCCCGCAAATTAGTCCACGGGTGTGGCGCTATTGGACTTCTTGACGGACACATCTATAATAATCATAAATTGTACCAGGACACAAAAAATGCTACCAGTCCTGAAGATGCGTTTGTCCATATTCTCGAGGAGAATGCACCTAAAAAAGCAATGGAAAAGTTTGATGGCGGTTATGCCATCGCCTTCTGGGATAAGAAACGGCTTGTTCTATTAAGAGACCCTATCGGGATTCGTCCGCTCTTCTACACCAAAGAACCATTCACATTCGCCTCAGAGCGGAAGCTTTTGGGTGGAGAGGGAAAAGCAGTGGAACCAGGTGAAGCCTTAATTGTCGAAGGCGGAAAGATACTCACAAGCAGAAAGTATGACCCATTTAAGGTTCCAAAAGCCAAAATCACACTTGAACGCGCGGCAGTCAAACTGAGAAAACTGCTTGAAAAGTCGGTTCAGAAAAGGGTCGATGAGAAGACTGCAATTGCCTTTTCTGGAGGGCTTGACTCAACGATAATCGCGCAGATTGCTAAGCAGTATTGTGAGCCTAAACTTTTCGTTGTCGGACTCGCACACTCGCACGACCCATTTACAGCCATCAAAGTGGCTAAAAAGCTCGAACTAGGACTGCATCGTGTCGCGATTACTGAGAAGGAACTTCCAAGTCTTGTTAAAAAGACGACTGACGCTATTGAGAGGACCGATTACATGCAGACGCAGATTGGCGTGCCTTTCTATGCGCTTTTCAAGCGGATTAAGACTAAAGGATATCAGGTTGTGCTTGCAGGACAAGGGGCGGATGAGCTCTTCGCAGGTTATGCAAGACACCAAAGATTTGCCAGAGACGGAAAGCTCGAGAGAGCATTGGAAAAGGACTTCAGGGAGATTGGCTCAGCAAATCTGGAGAGAGACAGTATGCTCGCTTCGGCCCAGGAGATTGATTTAAGATTACCATATCTTGACCAGGATGTAGCGAAGTTTGCGCGTTCACTTCCAGTCAAGTTCAAGGCCACTGCAAGCAGACGAAAGATTGTGTTAAGGGAAGTAGCGAGGCAATTAGACCTGCCTGAAGAGGTAGTTAACATGCCAAAGAAAGCAATTCAGTATGGAACTGGAATTTCAAAGGTTCTAAAGTAGATATTTCTGCATCAAGAGCGCGTCCTGCTCGAGCAAGGGACTCTCACAGATTAGTGTAATGTCGTACTTGCGTTTCTTCAAAGGTTTGACAGCTAATTGATAGTCAGGTTCTTTTGCAGAGAGAGGTAAATGGTTTCTCTCGCCTTTTTCTGAGTAGTTGATTCCTGAGAAGTGGGCGTGGAGTGAGTCGGTCTTGATTGTCTCGTATTTTACTAACAAATCTTCAAAGTCCTTTTCTGTCTTTAATTTTCCCTGATAGCGGGCATGGTAGTGGGCGAGGTCAAGGACTGGAACTGCGCGTGGTACTGCTTTGCATACAGTTGCAATTTCATCCAGGGTGCCCCATGACGCGACCTTGCCCATCAGTTCAAGACCGATTTTCGGAATCCATTCTTTTTTCTCTGCGAGTTCAGAGCAGAGCTTGACCTGAGCGAGGATGTTTGCTGTTGCTTCCTGGGATGTTTTTCCAGAATAGAAACCTGCGTGCACCACAATTAGTTCGGCTTGAAGGGCATTGGCAACCTCCAAAGATTTGGAGATGCGAACGCGGCTTGCCTCAATTACTTCAGGCTTGAGGGAATTGAGATTGATGAAATAGGGAGCGTGGACTGAGAGTTTTAGGCCAAGGTCTGCAGCCTGCTTGCCGAGGGTTTCTGCTGTGGGCAAGGACATGTGTACTCCACGGACGAACTCTACTTCGAATGCTTGAAGGCCTAATTCTGCTGTCTGCGCGAGGCCTTCGGCTGTTGTATTAGCGGTTGTGGGAGTACCTGCAGGGCCTAGCCTGATCATTTTACATAGTGTGCAAGAAAATCTCGAGAATTATCGTGATTACAACCATTGCAACCACATATTCAGGCTTAATCTTGATGCCCATTTTGTCTGATTCGCTGTATCTAACAATACCTGCAGAACTTGGTGGCATTAAGAGTTTTTTCTTTTTCGACATTATGTTGATATTGAGCTAAGGCTTTCTTAAGCGTTTCCGCTCAGGGGCGGGACTGTTTATGGAACTTGCCCTTGTAGCTTGCTTCGCCTTCGGTGCGCTCGAAGACCACCTGGCAGATTTTAGTTCCGGCATGGATGCGCACAGCCATTGGTGAAAAGTTCGCGATTTCCAAAACTTGTTGGGCATTTGTACCTGGCTGGATGAAACCTGAGGTGACGTGGACACCGACACCAAGGCGTGCGAAACGACTTCGGCCTTCGATTCGGCCGCAGATGTTCTTGGCGAGCTTGAGCTTTTCACGCGTGACTCCGTGGACGAGTTCGCCAGGCATGACTAAAACTGAATCAGCAGCTATTCGCCGAGTGCAGTCTGAATGGGTTGCAGAGTCATTGATGTCGCACACTTTTGTTACTTTCTTAAAGAACCTAAATTCCTTTCCAAGTGTGAGGTCTATTGAACCTGCGCCGACCTTACACTTGTCGTCTGGCGTGACAACAATCTCTTTATTCTCTACTGCTTTCTTCAGGGCGTTACCCACAATAACTGACATTATTCGATTCGCTCCTTGAAACCTTCAAGAATCCAGTCGGGTGAGTTGACTGACTGATAGTATTCGTATGCCTCTTTCAGGTGATGTGGAGGATTAGTGAACCGGTCTCCCCAGTCCCATATCGCACACTTCATATTGGCAGTGAAGTCGCCCAATATTTCTTTTATTTCTTCTTTAGCCTGAGGGTGGTACTCAGCCGAGTCGAATAGTAAGTCAGTGCCATTGTCTGCGAGTCCAAACCGCGCGTTTGCATAGTAGATCTTGAGCTCTGCACCGAATTCTTTGAGGCGCTCGTTAATCTTTTCTAGTTTTTCTTCACCCTTGCCGGCTCCTGCTATTGAGAAGATATAGATATCCTTAATTTTGGCATCATTCTCTATGCAGTCATCGAGAATCTTGTCAAGGACGTACTGAAGTGTTGTTCCTGTCGCAATAGTATCACCGACCACTGGCGAGCGTCCATCCAATTGTTCGGCTTGTAGTCCCCATACTCTGGCATGCCATTCATCATCCTTTAAGAAACGCTTGGAATGGATTTCGCAGACAGGTGGGCGAGAACCGTGGAGTTTTTCATAAGCATCACCGATGCGGTAGTATTTACCACCCTGCAGAATGATGACTTCTGTTGGGTTTTCAGGATTGACCTGCTTCAAGAAGTCCATCGATGCTTGTAGGGATAATTCTGCAAGCTCGTCACCGACAAGAAAAGGAGAAGTAACGATCTTGACGCCTGGTTTTGAATAGAGAATTTCGTATTTCATCGTCGTGGGATTGGATGGCCTGTAGGTTTTTGAGTGTTCTGTCAAAAGGCTAAATTAGCCGCCCTTTACCTGTCGGGATAAGTCGTTGTATTTGGTCGAGCGGAGTGTCAAGCTTTAATCGCTTCTTGATTGCCTGTGCGAGCTCTTTGGATTTTTGGTCGCCTGGTTGAATTATTACAAAACGGGTGGTTTGGGCCTTGACTGTTTGTGGAGGACCCCAAATTAGCTCGCCTTCCTTATTGCCAATGGCTAGTTCCATTTGGGCCTTCAGATAGTTCTTCTTGCCGCGAATCATGAATGCTCCCTTCGGAATGAACTCTCCGGATGGAGCTTCTTTGGAGACTTGGTCTGGATTCACCCAGTAGACTTCTACCTGGCCGATTCCAGCAGACCATGCTTTCGAGTAGACTGCGGCAAAACTGGCAGTTTCCTGAAGGCTGGCTTCGTCTGGCTTTGCGCCTTCGGTTTTGAGGATGGTGAAGGGTGCGCCTGTGACGTCGGCGTGGAATATTAGGTCTTGCGGCTCGACGTGCTTCTTGACTAGTATCTCATTTGTGGTCGCGTCCTTTCCTGCGACTGCTAGCAGACCTTGTGAAGTGAAGAACCAGCGGAAGGATTCATACCAGTGTTTTTTGCGCGGCTTTTGGACCTGGGAGACTTTCTGAGCCTTGATTTTTTCCGCTCTCAAAGAGGCATTCTTGAGCGCCTTGCGTGCGCCTTTCGCCTTGGACTTGAGTTTCTTGGCTCGCTGGAAGTAATCGTTCGCATTCTCAAAGATAGTCTTGCGGATGTCCAGCTCTACTTTCATCGAAACCTATTTCCTAATACTTTCTGAGTTCCTTGATTCGCCTGCCACTGAAGTAGAGAACGACTAATGTCAGAGCTACCAGAACAAGGTAGCTGAATGTCTTCACTGCTGAGACCTCAGTTGAACCTGCGACTATGAAATTTCCAGTCGCCTGTGAAATAAGGGCAAAGTCTTCTCTGAAACGTACAGTAGCAGTGTACATTCCTCCAGGTGCAGTCAATGGGATGTGGAATTGTTCAGTAAGCTGCATCTTCTCTACTGGGCCTAAGGATTCGCCTTCTTGGACTGAAGAGTAGATTAACTCTTCATTCGGCGAGTAGATTTCCGTCTCAATGTAAGGGTGGTGAATGTCCTTTCCCCCATTGATAACAAGGATTGAGAGACCAACAACTGAATCAGGTGCAAAGCTGTCCTTCATCGGGGTTACGAAGATTACAGGATAACTCTCTTTGTAGGATATTGTAAGAGCCTTGGAGTCTTTTGCTTCAAAGACAGGAATAGTCAGGATTGTCGTCCCTGCTCCACCCGAGACATGTGGTAGTGCCTCGCCTGATTCATCGATTACCGAAATTATCTTCGAATTATCAAGGTCAAGGTAGAGTCGGACATTCTCGTAATCCTCTGAAGAGAGACTGGAGAGGACGAGCTGCATTTCGATGTCAACCATGTCGTCACCTGCTTGTTTTATGTCTGAAATCTCTCTTGAGACTTCGATTATAGGTGGGGTCTGGAGCTTGAGAATATATCCGCGTGTCTCGAACGGGTTGAGATTAGTATCCCACTGAGCATACCGCTTGCCGTCTTTGGATACTAATTCCGCAATCTCACTCTTGGACTCACCATTGGAATCAGTATAGGTCCCGATGACTTCCATTGTGTCCTCGAATACTTTCGCTTTGAGTGTTGTTGAGAGTGCTCGGGAGTTGGGGTTGTGGACCTCAAACTGCTTTATCCACTGGGCAGGCCTGCCAAGCGTGATGAACTTTGCAAGCTGTGTGTCACTCTGTGCGACCACTGCAGGAAGTAATGGGGCCTTGGGCTTCGGGATGAAGACCTGGATTGAATCATGCGTGGACATAATCATATTCTCGCCAGTATCTGGGTCGAGACCGAATATCTGGAGAGGCAATGTGTAGAGGTCTTCATTGGTGATATTGATGAAGTATGAGATTTCGATGTATTCGCCGTTGCCTAGGGTCCATGTGTCTCCGGTACTGCCATTAGTATATTCCCACTTTGTTACTGCACTACCACTGACTGTGTCATTTCCTGTCTCGTTGGCTGTGAAATTCACACCAGCGACCCAAGTGTTCGTGTTGGTACCATCATAGAAGATACCAGTTGGAGTGGTGTTAGTGAAGTTGGTTGCATATTGTGGAATGTAGTCTATGAACTTTATGCCAGAGATACCAGTACCTATCGGGTCAGTCACCTCGACGTGGAGAGTCACATTCAAAAGAGTAGGATTGCTCGGGTCGTAGGCCATGATGTGTTTCCAACCTGTGAGTCGCTTTGAACCTGACGTGATACTTGCTGTACCTCCTGTCTCCAGAGTCGGTGTTCCGGAAAGTGTTGTGATTGTTGAATTGGTTCCGAAGGTGAATGTCTCGCCGGATGTGGAAGGTGAGAGTGCTGCATACTCTAGATAGATTTTGTCATTGACTGACATGTTTTGGTTCGTTCGTCCATCGCCAGTATAGGACGCGTTGGACAAGTCGCTAATCGTTAGTTTTACCCATCCATTGCTTGTGCCAGTTGAGTTTTGGTGGTCAACTAAAACTATTGTACCATCAACTAATAGTTCACGAGTGTGAGTGCCATTGTTGAAGGTGACATTGTAGCCTTTGGTCGTGTTCACAGTCCAATTGTACTGGTCTGAATCGTCTGTCTGATATGGAATGATTGAATAGACTTCAATATCACCGCACTCAAGAGTGGTCGAACCGAGCTGCTGGGCGTATGGCTCAACAACTATCGAGACGTTTTCTGTGTCGGCGGTAAGTGTCCCTGAAAGTGTTTCCTGGGCCGAACTAAGTGCAATGACTTCTATTTGTTTTGCTGTGAGTCTTGTTTCAGATTCACTGTGGAAGTCATCAGTTCCCCACGAAACATTCCATGTGAATGCAGTGGCGTAGAAGGGTTTTCCTGTCCCGCTTAGTGCATGCCAAGCAGTTGGTGCGTAGAGTTCATTGCCAGCAGTCACACTCTCGCCTACCGCAGTATATGACGCGGTCGCGTTTGGCGTTCCATTTGCGAGGAAGTTGTAGAGTGAGTAGGATTGAATATCGTATGTGAAGTCAGTCGCGACGTTCTTGAAGTATCCTCTGACATCCCAGGTGTTGTCATCAGGATCCTGTTGGAGTTCGACACCCTGCCTAACTGGTCCACGAGCTAATTTGCCCAGGATAGTAGAACCTGAGAAAAGGTGGGTGATATTAGTGTA
>CAZHTU010000002.1:14494-17528 GCA_964535815.1 Candidatus Undinarchaeota archaeon | reverse complement strand
GTCGGCCTGAAAAAGCAGCAATGCGAATGATGAAGCCCTCCCCCCACGTTCTGTTTCCAACAGGCGGGATGGAGGGTAGGATTCGCGACCTTGGCAAGGTTGCAGCAAGCGGCCGCAGAACTTTTGTCGAACTGGCAAGGCATGAATGTCCTAATTGCGGCCCAACTCCTTATCGGCTCTGTCCAAAGTGTGGTGCAGATACAGAATTAATCGCTACTTGTCCAAAGTGCAAGAATAAAGTAAATGCTGAGATGTGCCCTACTTGCAATATCCCGTCGAGAAAGTATCTGCGGAGGGAGATTGATTTAGCCTCATATCTGCGAAGTGCGGAAGAGAGGATAGGAGAAAGCGCCAGTGACAATATGAAGGGAATACTAGGCATGAGTTCAGAGGCCAAGATTCCAGAGCCTTTGGAAAAGGGCATACTTCGTGCCAAGTATGATTTATTCCTCTTCAAAGATGGCACTATCAGATTTGACTCCACAGATATGCCTTTAACTCATTTCAAGCCCTATGAGATAGGCACGAGCCTAGAGAAGCTTCGTGAGATAGGGTATGTAAAGGACATCTATGGCAAGGAACTTGAGCATGAAGAACAAATCCTGCAAGTCTTCCCGCAGGATATCCTGCTCTCGACCCGCAGTGATATGAGTGGTGCTGAAACAATGCTCCGCACCACAAAGTTTGTGGACGAACTTCTTGTGAAGTACTATGGACTTGAACCCTACTATAATGCTGAAAAGAAGGAAGATTTGGTCGGACATCTGGTCCTTGGTCTTGCACCCCACACTTCTGCCGCAGTTGTGGGACGGATAATCGGTTTCACTCCAGCAGGGGTCGGGTTTGCCCACCCCTTTTTCCATGCTGCAAAACGCAGAAACGCTGACGGTGACGAGGATTGTGTTATGCTACTTTTGGATGCTCTTCTAAATTTTTCAGGCGCATTCCTTCCAGACCATATTGGTGGCTCAATGGACGCACCCTTGGTTCTCACGACTATCCTCAATCCTTATGAAATCGATGATGAGGTGTACGACCTTGACATCGTCGACCATTATCCCCTTCAGTTCTACGAAGCCACACTCACTCAAACTCACCCAACTCAAATTGCGAAAGATATTCTTTCTGTTGGGGATGTGCTAAACAAAGATACAGTATGGCACTTCACACACGACACTTCGAACATTAATGAAGGTCCAATAGCCAATAGGTACTCCAGTGGACAGATGCTCGAAAAGCTGGAGGACCAGCTTGCAATTGCCAAAAAGATACGCGCAATAGACGAGAATCTTGTTGCGTCAGTAGTTCTACGAAGCCACTTTATTCCAGATATCAAGGGAAATCTTCGCCGTTTCTCCAATCAGGTATTTAGGTGCACGAAATGCAATGCAAAATACCGCCGTGTTCCTTTGGTCGGCAAATGCACACGGTGTGGGGGAAATCTCACTCTAACTGTTGCAAAAGGTTCAGTCGTCAAGTACATCGCCGCAAGCAACAAGCTTGTCAAAGACTATGAAATTCCAGAATATGTTCAGCAACAATTAAAGATTCTGAGTTTTCAGATTGATTCATCCTTAGGTAAAGACCCGCACAAGCAAATTACTTTGGACGCTTTCTAACTTACAAAAGCGCAATCCCCACGAGTCCACCTAGTAAGAATACAAGGCCAAACACAACGATTGCCTGGACTATCCCAACTAATACACATCGAAACCAACTGAGTCCAGTAGCATATCTGAGCACCGCAAGTGTGCAAATATATGCAAGAACACCTCCAATAATTCCAGGCACAACACCACTAATCAGCCCTGATAAGACTCCAGCTCCAAAATACACAAGGATGGCCTTGAAGAATGAAACCTCCCCACCTAGTAGTTTGACTGCAAGATAAAAAGGCACACTGCCAACAACCGCAGCCACAATAATTAGCACAAGACTCTCGGGAGGTAAAGTAATCATACTATTACATACTTCCTTTGAGAATATAAAAACATGAGTGGGCCGGGCAAGAATCGAACCTGCGACCTCGCGGATGTAAACCGCGTGTCATAACCACTAGACTACCGGCCCACGTCATTATTTGAGAACTAGGACTATTTTAAGTTTTGTATGTAGCTATAAGCGCTCAAACCAGCAGTTGCGCCCTCGCCAATGGCAGTGGCGATTTGCAATACTCCATTTGTTACATCTCCGCAAGCAAAGACACCGGGAACATTTGTTTTTGTGTTGCGGTCGATGAGCACAAACCCTTTTTGGTCTGTTTTGACTCCCAATTCCTCGGCCAGTTTTGCTGTTGGGGTTTCGCCAATCGCAATAAAGAGTCCGTCTAGTTTTAATATCGTGTCTTTTTTTGTCTTCTTATTGTAGAGCACGACCTCTTCGAGTTTTTTATCTCCTTTAACTTCTTTCACGATCGTGTCCCACATTATCTTTACACTCGACTTCTTCACACGGTCTGCGAGCGTTTTATCTGCTCTCAACTCATCCCTGCGATGAAATAGATAGATTTTTGAAGCAATATCTTTGAGATAGAGTGCTGCTGTGGCCGCTGCATTTCCTCCGCCAACGATTCCGACTGCTCGGTTTTTGAACAATGGACCGTCACAGGTTACGCAGTAGGATACTCCGCGACTACTCAGTTTTTCTTCTCCAGGGACCTGAAGTTTTCTGTACTTTGCGCCAGTAGCGATTATCACAGTCTTCGTATCATAGCAGCCTTTGTCGGTTCGGATACAAAATTGCTTGTTCTTGGTTTCAATCCTAAGAGCAGGCAAGAACTCGAATCTTACCCCAACTTTTTTTGCCTGTTCTTCCATTTGCTTTGACAGTTCAATTCCAGAAACAGGTTCAGCAAAGCCAGGATAATTTTCTATTATAGTTGTCTTGGCCATCTGTCCGCCTGCAAAATCACTCTCCAAAATTAGTGTTTTCAGGCCCTTACGCGCAGCATAAATGCCTGCTGTCATCCCTGCGGGGCCTCCACCAATTATGATTACATCCTCCATAAGCGAACCTTTTTAAATCTAGCAAGTAG
>CAZHTU010000002.1:0-14394 GCA_964535815.1 Candidatus Undinarchaeota archaeon | reverse complement strand
CCACCAATTATGATTACATCCTCCATAAGCGAACCTTTTTAAATCTAGCAAGTAGATTATTGTACTGCTTAATAAAGGTTAAGGATAGCATGGTTACTAAACGTCAAATTCTGTATAAGCTCAAAGTCTGCCAGCTCAAGGAGATAGCTGAAGAGCATAAGATAGAGGTTAAGGGACGCAAGATAGATATTGTTGACTCCCTCGAGAAGGACCTGAAGAAGGACGATGTTCTTGCCATTATGTCCAAGTACACAGCACCCGCGCCTGATTTTAATATTTTCATGCACACTTTTGTGCCAAAACACGAACTTCTTAACCCTGAAGAGGAACAGCGACTCCTCGAAAAGTACAACTGCACCAAACAACAGTTACCTTTAATCAAGTATACTGACCCTGCAGCAAAACTGCTCAATGCCAGACCAGGCAATATTCTAAAAATAACCCGGGACTCACCAACCGCAGGGAAAGCAGTCTACTACCGCGTCGTCACTCGTTAATTGGCGGGTCTACTTGTCCAGGAACCTTTTCACTACTAGTCACTTCCGGAACTTCTACTTCACAACTAGCTTCAGTCTCTGGCACTTCAGCACCCGGAACTTCAACTCCAGGCACAAGCGACTCACTACCAGGAACTTCAATCTTAGGAACGTCTCCAGAGTCGTCCGCGCGTACTTTGCTCTCCTCAATGAGTGTCTTGTGTAGTCTATTTGCAACAGATTGAATCTCCTGCAACTGAATATTAACATTTTTCTTGATATGCTCTACTGTAAAATTAAGGTCGCTTCCACTAAGATAAAAGCCTTTCATATTCCTAATCGCACCTTGCTCAATCAATTTCTGTTTTCCTGAGCTCACAAGTCCTGCCGCACGCAATTGGTTCAGCCAGTAATATGTTTGTGTCTTTCCAACCTTCAAAAAGTCTACAGCTTCAACACCCGATAACCCACTGCCTTCTCGTCGCTTTCTTGCAAGTTCCAAAAGAAGCAATAAGGCAGGATGGTCTTCTTCTGGTTCAGATACGACACCAAAACTCTTGAGAAGCCATTTTCCTAGCTCAGTTTGCTCTGCTGCGTCTGGAACAGCATGTTTAACCACTGAAACATTCAGGTCAAAACCCACGCGTTCATCCTTCTTTGTCTCTTCGACTTTTGGGCTTTCCTGAATAATTCCGAAACGCATGCCACTGTATAGTCAGGGGTGACATATAAATCTTGTGAATATTTTCCAAATCGCGAGGCCTTCTTGCGAATAAGGTTACCCTTAAATACGTCGCAAGTTTTCTCATTTTCATGCGAAAATTAGTCTTCCTACTAGTGCTTTTGTTTGCCTCCGGTGTTTTTGCTCAGGATCTTTCTGAGGTGGAGGAAAAGATAAATTCAATAATCGGCTATGCCGAGCAATATGAAGCAGGTGAAATGTCCTATCTGCAATTAATAGTACACTCTCACGCCATCCGCGAGGACCTGAAAGAGGCGATGGGAAAGTCCAAGTTCGAGATGGAGGTAGAGGGCGAACACCATGAAGGATTCTCTCGTGAATCAATTGAAGCTATATTCGGCCCGCCCACTGAATCTGATAATTGGGTCTGGGTCCAGAATTGGGAGCGTGAAATACGCGTGGACGAACCCATGCCAAGATGGAGGAAGGCGATTTTCGACGGTAGGAAGATACAAGTCACATTCAACGCCGGACCCCACATGCTCATCTACGGGGATACAACGTACCCCTTCTACTGGGCTGATTTTGAAATCAGATTCAAGAAAGGATACGAATTCGACATTAATCTCATCGTAAAATCGCTCAAGGAGCGCGCTGATGCTGTACTCAGCGGAGCAGACCCAAAACTTCTTGCCGAGCGCGCATACGAATACCGCAAGATACTCAATGGTTATCTAGACCAGAATCGGGAGAACTGCGAAGCTGTGCTCGAGTCTTTCTTTGATCCCGAGGATAAACAAGAAGAACAGAAGCGCGTCCAGTGGGAGGTATACCCTTATCAGGGTGAGCACATCGTTTTGAGATTAGAGGTGCACACCTGCGAGGACTGTGACTGGCCGTGGGTAAATCTCTGGATTGACGCTGAGAGTCGCCACCCTGATTACCAGATTCCACCGAGCAAGATACACAGGGACGAAATGAAGACTACTGAAGACAGCTATTACGATGGCATGCAACGCGAAGACGTTGAGCGGATGATGGGAGAAAAGATTTCGCTCCTTGTCAAAGAAGCAGAGAAGTTTGACAGGGCAAGGCAGGGCGAACTTCCACGGATTTTATCCTTGTACAGAATGCAGATAGAGGCCATGAATAGGTGGCTCGACAGAGCATATTATGAAGTGAAAGATAAGCACATGGAGCCAGAAGAGCGCCAGGCCGCGTACAAAGAGCGGATGAAGAATCTTGAAAAACTTCTCCCATACGAAATAAACAAATTTTCATTCTCTGAGATCCGATTTGAGAAAACGATAGTCAGGCAACAAGAGGAACGCCAAGACCGCCACTGCAGACACATCAACAACATTAGGTGTGGAGCAGGTGAAGGCTGTTTTGCTGGCGCGTGCGTTTCCGGCTGGGGCGGTAGAGAGATATGCAGCAACGGGTACGACGACGACTCAGACGGATTGAAGGACTGCAAGGACCCAGACTGCACAGGGACTGACTATTGTCTCTGCGAACGGAATAATTGCGAAGAGCAACCCAACCGCGAATGCAGGATACTCCATATCCAACCACGTTCAGGAACAGAGATTGCGCGGCTACAGGCGATACAAGATGAGAATTACGTTTATGGTGCGATATATATAGCAGGTATAGTAAATCCTGACGTCTTCTATGCCTTTAACATCTGGAACGAAGATACCCAAATCGGGACGGACATCCGGCTCGAACGCGGCAAGGTGTACGCTAATAATCATGAAGGTGACATCGATGCGTCTAGTGTTGAATGGGCGTATGGTGATATGATAGAGGTGAAGGTTCCTCTGGACCTTATGGGCGGTTCAGGAAGGATGTGGTTTAATGCGAGGTCAGTCGACCCAACCACACATGTAAATTATGATGAAGTTGGCGGCAGTGAAATTCTTGAAGCATCTGTGCAGATAAAGGTAGATGGTTTTGCAAATGACTGGTACGGGCTCTCGATAGAAGAGGATTTAGTACCGGACAGCATTCCCAAGGGCTCAAGGTGCGAGTGCATACAAGGAACGTGGGATTGTGACCATGATTGGGAGAATGGATGTGAATCATTTACTCCATGCAAGGACTGCGGCTGGAACCAGTATCTTGAAAACGAGCAGTGCCAATGTGATGGCGGATGGTTTGACTGTGATAACAATCCTGATGATTGCGAATCCTCTATCGAGTGCGGCAAGCGCGCGAACTACATCTGTGACGGCGAGCCTTCAGACGTTCCGTGCGAACACAGGGAAAAAGACAAGGTTTACATTTGCGGAGACAAAATATTCTTCAGACCGTGTGACGAAGTGGATGCATGCGGCCTCAATCAATACTTCAATGACGACTTCCAGGCATGTGAGTGCGATGGCGGATGGCATGACTGCGATGATGATGGCAATTGTGAATCCCGGGGATTCTGCGGTGAGACACAGGAAATATGTTCAGACAGACAAGACAATGACGACGACAATCTCATCGACTGTGGAGATAGGAAAGACTGTGATGGCGCAGTGTGTGACTTCAGCGAATTCGGCCACAGTGTGTGCCACGATGGAGCATGTGTAGCTATTGAAGTCTGTGAAGACGGTCAAGATAATGATATGGACGGACTTATAGACTGTGCAGACCCAGAGTGCGAGAAGGCGAGATGCGGATTCGACGAGAAAGGCCCACTGTTCTGCGGCCAGAAACAATGTCAGGCGAATGATTGTCTTGCAGATACTGATTGTGCCCCAGGCAAGTGTATAAGCGGCAGATGTAAGATGCCAAAATGTCCAGATGCAGATGGTGACGGCTTCAAAGCAGGGGAATGTTTTGACGACTGCAATGACAATGATGATAATACTTTCCCAGGTGCCGAGGAAATCTGCGGTGATGGTGTCGACCAAGACTGCGATGGTACTGACCTCAAATGCAAGGAAGTGCGAACAGTTGAAATAGGCACACCCTGCACAATGATTGAGGAATGTGGTGAAGGCCAGGTTTGCTCACGCGGAATCTGCAAACTTCCAGGTGAGGAAGCGCCACCTGTTAAAGAGAAACCAAGGGAACCTGAGGCGCCTAAAGAACCTGAAGAAGAACCTAAAGAAGAAAAAGAAGAACCAGCAAGCGAAGTAGTCTCAGACGAACCATTGGCTGGCTTCTCGATAACTGGATATGCAATCGCTGCGTGTCAAGCAGACGAAGACTGCGGCCCGACAAGGAACTGCGACCCTGTCTGGGGCGAGTGCCACTGTTCTCATCAGAATTACGACTGCAATGGCGACGGCCGCGGGGAGGATGCAGATGGCTGTGAATCCAACGATATCACGTGCGGTGGCACGATAGACCCCTGTGCAGATTCCAACTGCAATGCCAACCAGTACTGCGACCCGCAATATGGTGGCTGTAATTGTGTAGAAGGATGGCAAGATTGTGATGGCAACTGGATGAATGGCTGTGAACTGCAGACAGATAATTGCGGAGAAGGTTGCAAGAGCGATGCAGATTGTTCACCAGATGTATGCGCTGACTGGGAGAGTAATGAGATTATGCAATTTGGATGTTACGCCGGCGAGACATGGGTCGAGACTAGAGCAGAATTCATGATGGGCGGCGGCTGTGAATTCAGACCACAGCGCACAGACGCACACATCGACTTCCATGGCTGGGGCGAGGCATTTGAGGGTGTGGATGAAGCTAGGCGCAGGCTTGAAGAAGAGCAAGGGGATGACTGGTGTCGCTGGGACCTTGACAACCTCATCCGAGAACGTCGCGAACTCCAAGCATCTCTTAACAATGATTTCATGAAATGGCTCTTTGAGGAGTACATCAATAAGGACCCAGGAGAATGGGAGAGTCACATGGGTGCTAACTGGGACATCTATTGGCGATTAGTCGACAATATGCGGCAAATGGCTGAGAGAAGCAACTGTCTCGGCAATGTAGCGCTCCCTGATGAAATAGTGCCTGTGAATGTCGAGTACGAAAGCGATTTCGGTCATGTGAAGATTTGGGAAGAGCGAAGACCCACACGACGTGGTGAATTCGGCAAGGTTCGTGAGATATATTCGCCATACATGAAGATATGGGTCTTCCCTCCGAAAGAATTCATCAAGCAACACTTCAGAGAAGCAATGCACGGTGCAAAGCTCGGCGGCCCAGACGACGAAGGGCCTGGACCAAGCCCCGAGGAAATAGATAAGATAAAGTCCAATCCACGCGCAGTTGAAGCGATTGAGCAACTGAGCAATGACTTTGGTGGGGATTTCGATGCGCTTCTCAGGGTCGAGGACCAGGGTGAATTATTACTTCAATATGCCGTCAAGGTAAACCCAGACGTGATTTTTGCAATGGGTCCTGCACCCGAATATGAAGGCACACCTGATCTCAGGGTTACTGTGAACTTCGACTTCGTCTACGGTATGATACTCGATGACGAGCAAGGCCGAGGCGAGGAGACAGAAGTCCCGCCATGGGAAGACCGGGGAAATATGGACAAGTTCAAGGGAGCCCGCCGAGGCGCGAAAAAGGCATTTGACATTGTCGGTGCTATTGTGACTGGAAACTTGAAAGTCGAACCAATGTCAGCACTCCCGAGAATATTCCGCATGATGGGCCAAATGGATGACATCATGGGATCCCGCAGTGGCCCTGAAGGTAAATTCAAAGAAGGCGAAGAACCCGAAGACGAGAAAGAGAAGCGAAAGTAATTACCTTCGTCTGTTGACTGGTCTGCGGCCCCTTCGTCCAGCATCAGGTTTAGGCCGGTACTTCTTGTCAGATTTGGGTCTCATCTGCCGAGCAATGTAGCCTGCTATCCTATTTCGGATGCCTTTGCCACATTCCACTTCCTCGGTGACCACTTTCTTATTGTGGGCGAAGTCAGTCGAAAATTTCTCCCTGGCTTCTTCAATAAGCTTATTTCCGACACGCTTTATGAATACTGGTTTGATGCTTCCCATCGTAACCCATTTATAGCTACCTTTCGCTTATATGTGTTATGAATCTCGAAGAAATGAGGAAAAAAGCGCTTGAAGACGCGAAAAAAGGCCTTAGTGAATCGTTTGCAAAGCGCGATGCACTCATAATCCATGCTGTTTCAGCAATGGATGAGCTCGATAAAACCATTAATGTTTTAGCCGAACGCCTCCGAGAATGGTACTCGCTCCACTTCCCAGAGCTTGATAAAGCAGTAAGTGACCACCAATCCTACGCAAAACTCGCATTTGTCGGGGACAGAAATGCAATAGATGACAAAAAAATCTCAAAACTCGTCAAGAACAGCATCGGCGCCTCTCTGAATGACAGAGATTACAAGATATTATCTCAATACTCCAAAGAAATTTGCGACCTTTACCACCTTCGCGACCAGCTCGACTCCTACATATCCGCGGCAATGAAGGATGTTGCCCCTAATCTGAATGCAATTACCGGACCTTCAGTCGGTGCACGTCTGATAAAGCTCGGTGGAGGACTTGAAAATTTGGCTAAGCTTCCCTCATCAACAGTCCAAGTTCTCGGGGCTGAAAAAGCACTTTTCATGCACCTCAAGAAGGGCACAAAACCCCCGAAACACGGAGTCATATTCCAATGCCCATCTATCCATAAGGCGTCCAAGAGCCAGCGAGGAAAAATTGCACGTGTGATAGCTTCAAAGGCCGCTATCGGAGCGAAGGTTGACTTCTACAATGGAAAATTGAACGAAGAACTGGTCAAGGACTTCAATAAGCGAATAAGTGAACTCCAAGCCAAAAAATGATTAAGCCGCACCCCCTATTTGAAGCCGTCTTTTGGGCAGGCGACAAACTTGCAACAAAAGCATTCGTTCCAGGCAAGGTCTACGGAGAACAAATAGTCGGCGATTACCGGACCTGGAATCCACGCCGCTCAAAACCTGCTGCTGCAATCCTCAACGGACTCAAACTATTTCCTATCAAACCCGGCCAAAAAATACTTTATCTCGGAGCAGGGTCTGGAACCACTCCAAGCCACTTCAGTGACATCGTCGGAAAAAACGGCGCGATTTTCTGCATTGAATTCTCCTCACGAACTATGCGCGAGCTTATGGAGCTATGTAAAAAACGCGAAAACATGCTCCCTTTTCTCGCAGATGCCAACAAACCAGAAACTTACGAACAAATCGGGCAAGTAGACATCCTCTACCAGGACGTGGCCCAGGCAGACCAAGCAGGAATCTTCATCAAAAATCTAACCTTCCTGAAACCCGGAGGATTTGCAATCCTGATGGTCAAATCCCGCTCAGTTGACGTGACAAAAGCCCCAGATAAGATTTATGAGGAAGCATGCAATGAACTAGGCAAACATCTCGAAATTGAAGAAATAGTCAAGCTCGACCCGTATGAAAAAGACCATGCTGCTATAGTATGCAGAAAGAAGCTTAGCAACGCTTGAATCCAATCTTTATCTTCTTGCCTTCGAACTCGCACTCGCCAAACGACTTTTCAACCTTCTCTTTAATACTTTTAGCTGACACACCCTCAGCTATTCTGTCAAAGAATTTTTTAATGTCTGCAACATCACCATCAATCTGCAGTTCAATCTCTTCTCCAACTTTGTAGCCTTTTTCCTTGCGGAGTTCTTGAACCGCTCTTATCAGCTCTCGGGCAAATGCCTCATTGATTAATTCCTTATCCTGGGTAGCATCTATATACAATCTCCCAAAACTCAATTCTTCAGCTGCAATGTTCTCTGCAACTGCTTCGACGAGCTTCACATCCTCTTTTTCGAGCGTAAACTTTCCAAGTTTTGCTTTCCCCTTTTCAAGGTCTTTTGCCAGCTTTTCAGCATCGGCGCCAGAAATGGCTTTTGCCACTGCACCTGCATCCTTACCGAACTTCGGACCGATTTTGGCAAAGTTTGGTTTAGCCTGAAGTTTGACCTTCAACTCTTCAAACTTGACTTCTTTGAAATTGCACATCTCCGCGATAGTATCTTCCATTCCTTTCAAAGATTTAGGCACGAAGATGGTCGGTAATGGATACCTAAGCTTGATACCGACCTGCTGCCTTGCCCTGGAAGCAGCCTCAGTGACCTCTTTAACCTGATTCATCTGCTTCTCAAGTTTTTTGTTTATTCTTTTTCCATCACTTTTTGGCCAGTCACAGCCGTGGACTGAATACCCTTCATCTAGATTCAAGAACATCTCCTCTGCAATGAATGGGGTCAACGGCGCCAGAAGCCTTGAAAGTCTTTTGAGTACGTAGTCTAATGTGCAAAGCGCGGCGAGCCTATCTTTTTCCTCCCCCGTAGCTTTGACTCTGGGTCGAATAAGTTTGATGTACCACCGACTGAAATCCTCGACCACAAAATCTCCAAGTGAGCGCGGAATCTTATACAGGTCCAATGATTCGAAGGCTTCAGTGACTTCATTAGTCACTGTGTTAATCCTTGAGATTATCCACTTGTCTTCAAACTTCAGCGACTTTTCGACACTTTTGAGTTCTTTTCCAGTAAACTTGTTTAGGGCCATATATGTACTTGCAAAAGCATACGAGTTCCACAAAATATTCATTATCTTGTACACAACGCCTGCATTGTCCCAGTTGAAACAGAGTTTGTTCCATGGCGCAGTTTCCCAGAGCAGGTAGAAACGTGCGATGTCTCCACCATATTTCTCCATTACTTCATGCGGATCTGTTACGTTTCCTTCGCTCTTGGACATCTTATTGCCTTTTGAGTCCAAGACAAAATCATTCATCAGGACAGTCTCGTAAGGTCGTCTATCGAACATGATAATTCCTTCCACCATCAAGGTGTAGAACCAGCCGCGCGTTTGGTCCAATCCTTCAGTAATGAAATCAACAGGGAACCATTTATTGAATGCTTTTTTATCCTTTGGATATCCAAGGCTGGCCCAGGTTGCTGCACCAGAGTCAAACCACACGTCACAAATATCTGTACTTCGTGCTACCTCTTTGCCGCACTTTGGGCACTTTATCCTGATAGTATCTATCCACGGCTTGTGTAGGTCAAGCTCTTTCGGCATGCTTATTGCCTTTTTCTTCAACTCGTCAACCGAACCAATAACTTCATAGTGGCCGCACTCGCAGGGCCATATTGGCAATGGAATGCCCCAATATCTCTGCCTTGAAATGCACCAGTCCCTCGCGCCTTCGAGCCAGTGCTCGAAACGTTTCGAACCAGCCCATTCAGGCACCCAGCGGACTTTGCGATTCTCTTTGACCATTTTATCCTTTATTTTTTCAATATTGATGAACCACTGTTCTGAAGCTCTAGTAATCAGAGGAGCTTTACACCTCCAGCAGTGAGCATATCTGTGGACTATTGTTGTTTGATGGACCATCAGGCCTTTAGCCTTGAGATCATCGCACACCACTTCATTCGCATCTTTTAGGGCTAAACCTTCATACTTTCCTGCCTCTTTGGTGTAATGACCTGAATCATTCACAGGACTGAAAATCGGCATCCTGTACTTCACACCAGTAGAATAGTCCTCAGGACCATGTCCTGGGGCAGTATGAACACAACCAGTACCGTCTTCCATCGTGACATAGAGCGCAGTCACAACTTCGTGAACGTTTTTCTGTTTGGCAAATTCCTTGTGGATAGGTACTTCCTCTTCGAGGCAGTGCCTATACTTAATCCCAACCATATCTTTACCTTTGAATGTCTTGAGCACTTTGTGCTTCTCTATTTCCGCGGCCTTAAGTACAATTGGAATTAAATCTTTAGCAAGATACCACTTCTCTCCTTTCACTTCAATAAGCGAGTACGTGAACTTTGGATTAACTGCAACTGCGATGTTCGCAGGAAGCGTCCATGGCGTGGTTGTCCAAATCACAATAAATTCGTTTTTCTTTCCGACTACTGGAAACTTGACGTAGATTGAGAAGTCCTCGACATCTTTGTATGCATCACTGGCCTCATAATTCGACAATGGTGTCTCACACCGCGGGCACCAGTCAACTGTCCGCTGGCCCTTATACAGGAGCTTTTTCTCCTGAGCTTTTTTGAAGAAGGCCCAGGTTGACTCAATATAGTCATTGTATAATGTCAAGTAAGGATTGTCAAAATCAAGATGCATACCGTACCTGCGGTAAAAGTCATTCCACACTCCTACATATTTTGTGGCCCGTTCCTTGCACTTAGCAATGAACCTATCCACTCCATACTCTTCGATATCATGTTTGTGTTTCGAGCCTATCTCTTCTTCCACCTTGACCTCGATAGGTAAGCCATGACAGTCAAACCCTGCCTGGAGTCGAACATCTTTGCCTAACATGCGTTGGTACTTCAAGACAGGATCTCGAATAGCCCGTGTGCGCGCATGCCCGATGTGTGGTTGGGCGTTCGCATAAGGCGGCCCATCCAAAAAGTAGTACTTCTTGCCACCTTCTTTAGCTTTGACTAACTTGTCGTAGACCTTCTTCTCTTTCCAGTACTTTAGGACTTCTGACTCCAGCTTTCCGGGGTTATATTTGCCTTGAACTTCTCTTACCATTTATTCTCCGATGAACATGGCGCGGAGGACGAGATTTGAACTCGTGCGGTGCAAAGCACCACAAGCTTAGCAGGCTTGCGCCTTACCAGACTAGACTACCTCCGCACTAGGGGTTGCACCCCTAAGCTACCCCGCGTAGTTGGTGAGTGCAGTTTCTAAGTTAATTAGCTTTCTTTAAGTTCTTTACGCTGACAGGGTCGACATGGACATTAGCGCTCTTTATGAAGTCGAGCTTTTTTACTTCTGATTCGACTTTGTGAGCTATTCTGTGAGACTTTTTCAGGCTGGTATACTTGTCTACACCAATATGCATATCTGCTATCGCGTACGCACCAAAATAGTGAAGTTTAATCCTGTGCGCATCCTGGACCCCTTTCACACCTTCAGCTGCATCCTTGACTGCACTCACCTTTTTAGGGTCTGAAACCGTCCCCATTAATAATGTTGCACTTTTGTATCCTAGCTTCACAGCCATCCACAATATCCATCCGCAGACAACGAGTCCGGCAATTGGGTCTGCCAACGGGAAGTATCGCGCCCACCAAACACCGAGCAACACGACAATCGAGGAGTATGCATCGCTTCGGTGGTGGTAGGCGTCTGCCTCGAGGGCGACACTGTCAATTAAGGAAGCTTTCTCTTTTGCATACCGAGTCATGGCTTCATTGAGTAGTATGGATGACAATGCAATCAAGACAGCAAAATCATTGAGCATATTGGCCTGCGGGTCTAATATGCTTTTCAGCACAGTACCTCTAAAGAACTCGAAAACCACTACAAGCAGCATCATCGCGACCACAAGACCCGCAATCGATTCAGCATCTCCATGACCATACGGATGGGTCTTGTCTGGAGGCTTAGCACTCAGTTTAAGCCCCACATATACAACAACCGAGCTGAGCATATCACTCAGGCTGTGGAGACCGTCAGCAATGAGCGCGGTACTCCCTGAAAAAAGACCACCAAAGAACTTGAATAGGGCAAGAAAAGCATTTCCAGCCAAGCTGAACCAGACCGCCTTCATCCCTTCTCTTTCGCGGCGTTTTAAGTCCATAAAACCTCAAAAAACTGTATGGGCCTGGGCGGATTTGAACCGCCGACCTCCCGATTATCAGTCGGACGCTCTAACCAGGCTGAGCCACAGGCCCGTGGGTGCTTTAGACTTTACTCCCAGACCAATATAAACTTATCGAATGGTTTTGCCCGATAAAGACCTAAAACCAGTAATAAAAACTCTTATAAATATTACTGTCGCTAATATTGCCACTATGACTTCTCGAAACATTTTCGTGAGCGGGGCCCAAGGCCTCGTTATGGACAAGCAACCGGTAGAAATGGTTGAAAGAAAGGGGATTGGCCATCCAGACAGTATGGCTGATGGGCTGTCAGAAGCAGTGTCACAAGCACTCTGCAAGCTCTACATGGAGAAATATGATACCTTCATGCACCACAACACAGATCAGGTGGAAATTGTCGGTGGACAATCAAACCCTGTTTTTGGAGGCGGAGAGATGCTCCAGCCTATATACATCTTACTCTCAGGCCGAGCAACGACCGAGGTAGGCGATGATGTTCTTGGTGTGCACACGACCGCAATACGCGCGGCAAAAGACTACCTGAAGGCCAACCTGCGCAACATAGACCTCGAAACTGACGTTGTTGTCGAGTCCAAGATAGGGCAAGGTTCTGTTGATTTAAGGGACGTATTCGGCAGAAAGGGAATGCCTGCTGCCAATGACACAAGCTTTGGCTGCGGTTTTGCACCGTTCAGTGAAGTAGAACAAATCGTTTACGGCATCGAGAAGTCGTTGAACGGAATGTCATTCAAGTCCAAGTCCCCTGCAGTCGGCGAGGACATAAAAGTTATGGGTATGCGCAATGGCGACGATATTGACGTTACGATAGCCGCTGCTATTGTCTCAGGAAAGACAGACAGTCTCGACCACTACAAGTCTATTATTGGCGAGGTGAAAGAAGAAGCAACGAAGATTGCAGGTACAATAACCAGTCGAAATGTGAATGTCTTCGTTAACACAGCTGACAAGTACGAAGAAGAGAGTCTTTTCCTGACTGTAACTGGCACAAGTGCTGAAGCAGGAGATGATGGTTCTACAGGCCGCGGAAACCGATGCAATGGTCTTATCACACCATACAGACCTATGAGCATGGAAGCCACAAGCGGAAAGAACCCAATCAACCACGTCGGAAAGATGTACAACCTGCTCTCCTGCAAGATGGCAAACGCGATAGTCGAGGAAGCGCCAGGCGTTCAGGAAGCTTATGTCAGAATCGTGAGCCAGATCGGTCACCCAATTGACCAACCTCACATGTGCAATGTTGAAATCCACATGGAAGATGGCAAGAAGCTGAGCGACTCAAAGACCAAAATAGAACAGGTCACAGACTACTGGCTTGAAAATATAACACAAATAACTGATTTAGTCTATAAGGGCAAGCTGGATACTTTCTAGTCTTGCCTGCTAGATTTTTTTTATTTTGCCGAGTGTACTGAATAGTCTTTTTCTATTTGGTCTTCTAAACTCTTCCTCAGTTGGTCTAATTTACGCATAATTTCTTCTATTTTTTTCAGAAATTTTTGATTGGTGGTTTTTACTTCTTCCTTAAACGTTTCTTCTTCTTCTTTTAATTTTCTCCGCAAGGGTACGAGTTCTTGTTCGACTTTTTTTGGTTCTTTGGCTTTAATTAATTCTTCTGCATGCTTTATGCTAAGACCCAAACCACGAATTCGGTGGCTAACCTCGTTTCGTAGTTTTATGTGGGCGTCTATCAATTTTTGGGAGTTTATTTTCAACTCAGGGGCTGCTTGCTGAGAACGCGACCGTTTCAGGTGTCGCCTTATGCGTGTGATATCCTGAGTTATGCTCTTTCTGAAAACTATGGCGTCTGCATGCTGTTTTCTAAGTGTTTTTAAGTCCTCTTTGAGTTCTTCCACAGCGCCCTTCATGCCCTTTTTTCTTCGTGTAATCTTGATTACAGTTCTTCGTCGTTTTCTAGCCCGGCCTCCCGGAACTTCACTATGCCAGGTTTTGTAATCTTGGAGGGTCTGTGCTAGAACCAGTTTGTATGCAAGAATCTCAGCCTCAATTTTTGCCGCTTCAGCACTTCGTTTTTTCCCGTAATGGGTTATATTCAGCATATCCATGTTATCTTCCCTAACTTAGCAGAGGACCAGTTCGGGCCCGAATGCACGATTTAGTGCCACTCGTCGTCTTTGAACTTCGGTTTGTGCATGTTTATGCACATGAAGCGTAGTTTATCATTTTTCCTGCACTCTTCGACCTGGTCGCAGTGTGCTTTGTAGCCTAGAGGACACCTATCCTCTGCGAACTCTTCTTCTGGCTCCGCAGGCAGGTTCTCGACGGGTTCTTCTTGTTTCTTTTCAGATTCGTCTTCCATTTTTTAAATCTTTGACATAGCTAGTATTTAAGCCTGTCCCTATAACTCATCCCCTGGCAATTGAATACCATCTAATTGCTTATCACTCACATGAGTGTAAATCTGCGTCGTTGACAAGTCAGAATGCCCCAAGAGTGTTTGAATATAGCGTATATCAGTCCCTGCTTCCAGGAGGTGGGTGGCGAATGAGTGCCTCAACTTGTGGGGTGTGATCTTTTTCTCTATACCTGCTCTTTTAGTACATCGTTCGACGAGCTTCTGCACACCGCGCACTTCAATCTTTTGGCTCCCGTCCTTCTTCAGGAAGAGATACTCATTAGAATCCTCGCGTTTCTTCA
>CAZHTU010000001.1:0-17549 GCA_964535815.1 Candidatus Undinarchaeota archaeon | reverse complement strand
CCCACCTGTAATCTCAGGCGTCACGCTCACACCAAGCGACCCGTCTGCCGACCCGACACCAAGTATCTCCTTTACAGTCACTGAACAGAATGCAAATTATTCGACAGGCTTGGACACTGACCGCATCTCAGTATCTATCGGAGGGACGACTTATAACTCCTCTAGCCCAGCAGGGAATCTTTTATCGTGTACTGGTACAGGAGCCACACGGACGTGTTCTGTCACGACTCTGATGATTGGTGATGGTGATCACTCTGTAGACTTCACGGCCTACGACCAGGCAGGTAATACCAATACTACCACAGTCACCGCATACACAATCGCGACCGCATACAATTTGACCACACTATCCTATGGTCAGACAGGTGGCATAGGTGGTGTTACAGGTGGGAGCGAGGACTACAACATGACCTTCTTCGCCTCTTCGGTACCTGGAGGCGTGGGTGTATCAACAGGCAACTACAACATGTACATCGGTCCGATGTATGGTAAGCAAGGGGATGCAGACGCACCCAATATCACCAGTACTTCATTCGATCCCAGCGATCCATCATACAGCCAGCGGCCGGCCATAACCTTCTCCATCCAGGAAGAGAATGAGAATGTGTCTTCAGGTATAGATCCGACACGCGTCTCAATAACCATTGATTCAGTCACCTACAACTCTTCGAGCCCTGCTGGAAATCTAGTGACATGTACTGGTACTGGCTTCTCCAAGACCTGCTCTGTCACTACTCAAGAGGTCACCCCAGGCGAGCACACAGTCACCTTTGTGGCTAAAGACTACGCGTCCAACAAGAATACTACCCTAGTATTGAACTATACTGTAATAGAAGAGACATTCAATGTCTCCCTCTCACCAATAAGCGCCGCCAGTGTGTCTGGTCGCGGAGGGGATGCAGACTCGAATTACAATGTCACCTTCTATGGTGGTTCGGTCCCGTCAGGAACAGGAATGGCCACAGGCTTCTATACAGTATATCTAGGACCGATAGCCACTGACATCGGTGACCGCGAATCTCCGCGCTTCCATAATGTCACCTTCAATCCAGCAGACCCCTCAACAGACACCACACCAACTGTCAGCTTCAATATCTCAGACCAGGGTGAGAATGCGTCTGCAGGAATCGACATGGGTTCGCTTGTGGTCGAGCTCAGTAATACTTCATACACCACTGTTTCCCCTGTAGGGAACACACTCACGTGTACAGGGAATGATTTCGAGCAGGCGTGCTCATTCACGACCTTAGAGCTCCCTGCGGCAGATTACGACGTCAACTTCACAGTCAAGGACAATGCTGGTAATCCAAATACAACCGTGGTCCAAGACTACACGATAACGACAGCCACCACAGAATTCGAGTTGAATGAGGGCAATGTTACTTACTCACCTGCCACAGTGGACGCGAATGATGCTGTCGACATCAATGCAACCATCTTCAACCTCGGAACCACCGCAGGGAATGGTTTGAATATCTCCTTGGAAATAAATGGAGGATTCACTCAGTCATGGATCGAGGACATTGCCGCGAGCGGCAACACGACCATCGGTTATTCATGGACTGCTGTCGGTGGGAACCACACCTTCAACTTCACGATTGACACCAATAGTTCCTATACTGAGAGCGACGAAACGAACAACAACGGCAATGAAACAATCTCAGTCTTCTGGATAGCGGCTGCCAATGTGTCCACACCTATCGAGCTGCAAGAGTGGGTTAAGGGCAAAGATGCGAGCAATGAGGATGTTAAAGCTGTTGTTAACAACATCCACACCATGGTCGCCAATGTGTACGCCTTCTACAACCAGACCTTGGACATACAGGCCAATTGCAGTTTCTACTGGTCTGATGCCTATGAGGGCTATAATGAGACCCAAGATGATGGGACTTGCTCCTACACCAAGGATACGGCTGATGTAGCCGCTGGCGCACATACGATAACAGTCAACTTCACTGCCTTCGATGGCATGGTCAAGAACCATTCCACCTTGCACACATATGCGCGGAACCTGACTGTGGTCAAGTACGAGACTTTAGTCTTCGCTACCGACACTCAGCTCGTGGGTGGCGAATCCAAGTACATGGAAGGAGATATCGCGGTCCTCAATATCACGACTCTCAAGGACAATGTACTCTACAACCCAGAACAGTTTGTCGTAGAGCTGAGAAAATCAGATGATTCGGTCATCGAGCGCAGTATCTTCGGTGGCACCCAGCCAGGGCGTGTGAGGCGCAGTGCTAAAGGTAGGTTCTGGGATGAGTCATTGATACCCTCAGGCGTGGACAATGTCCACTGGCATGTCTGGGTAGACAATGCCACGATAAATGTCTCTAGCGCTGTCCAGGCCGACATTGCAGTAATAGGGACATCCACTGCGACCATAAACATCAGCATCTACGATGAGACCCAGTCTGATGTCGCGGGCGGGGCCATATCCTTCTACCAGTACGGCACGTACGATACTTACTATGTGAACGGGTCCACATCCAGTTCGACAGGAGAGAGTGTCAACACACTTACGCTCGGGAAGGAGTACCGTCTCGAGACCGAGGTCAACCAGATGAGATTTAGATTGGACAACCTAAACATAACCGCAGCTAACCTGAGACTAACTCCACAGATGATTGCTTCTTATGGAGGGACAAAACCGCTCGCAGAAAAACAATTCAGTTCTGTCATCGCCTTCAATTCCACCAATGTCACATTCGGGAATGCCACACTCTTCTTCCCGGCCAATGACATGCAGATTACAGACCTCTGCAAGTGCGAGGACTGGACTGAGTCCACAGGAATCTGTGCAGGCACATGGGCGTGCAACAAGACATCTGATTACGACGCGTTTGGCCAGAACACGACCGACTTCTGGTTCACCGTTATGGACTTCAGTGCCTTCGGCGGTTCTGGATTCACGGCTAACTTAACAATTTGGGACCAAGCTGATTCAACATTACCATTCGCCCTAGGAGCCAGCTACAACAATAGCGATAGTGTATTCTTCTACGCCAACTACACCAACTACACGAGCCAAGCATGGCTCAATGATACCGGAACCTGCCAGATAAAATACAATGACCCTTGGGGCTGGACTGTATTGGCAAACATGACTGTCAATAATTCGAAAGAAGTACATGAGCTCACCCACTCCTTCCCTGCGGCTGGGACATACAATTGGAACGTCACCTGCAACCAGACAGGATACGACCTGGTCGAGCTCCAGGACACGATAACTATCGGTGGATCGAACGGTACGTTCACCTACAATAATTCAGAGGTAGAGATGAATGCTACCCTCACCGCCGCGGGTACGAGCCTGATGACTGGTATCAACATGCCCAAGGATTCGAACGTGACCACGGCGAGCCTGAACATAACTGGGGTGCAGGACTACATAGCAGTTACTGAACCTGCTGTCTACATTAATGGTTCATCTCCGAACGACAGGACAGGATGGGCAGTCTCTTCCGGCGACTACGATGGCGATGGATATGGTGACCTCGCTATCGCCGGCTATGTTGCGCCGGATGCCAGTAACTATGGCCAAGCCTATGTGTTCCTCGGAGGTTCGGATGGACTTAACGAAGGCAATGTGAGTGTCGATGCAAATTTGACAATCAATGGTACCTCGAAGGGTACACTCAACGCATTCGCCACCGCCGACGACAACAACGAGGGCTACGATGATCTCACTGTCGCATCATACGATACAGACTCCGTCGGTTCCAATTCAGGCCAAGGCTATGTCTTCCTCGGAGGACCGAACGGTCTTGTGAGCGGCAATGTGAGCGATGCTAACTCGACCATCAATGGTACTTCCGGGTCTTGGGCATTCCGACCATTGAGCGCAGGCGACCTCAACAATGACAACTATGGTGATCTTGTGGTTGGTGCAGGTGCAGGCGGTACGAATTTAGGTGGACAAGCAGCAGTACTCTTCGGCGGACCGAACGGCATTGAAGAAATCAGCATCTCTGACGCCAATGTCACCTTCAATGGTTCTTCCTATCTCGACTACCTGGGTTATGGGTGGATCAATCTGGCTGTTGGAGATATGAACAATGATGGTGTCGATGATTTCGTCGGCGGGAGTTATGGCGCAGGCCCGAACGGTGCCCAATCAGGCCAGGCCTACGTCTTCTTCGGACCTTTTACTCAGGGCCAGTCTTTCAATGCCACGCTCGACGCAAACCTAACATTCAATGGTTCTTCCGCAGGCGATTGGTTTGGTGAGGCATTTGCCATTGGAGATTTCGACAACAACGGCAACAATGACCTAGGTATCGGCGCGAAGAATGCAGACGAGAACGGAGCCAACGCAGGTCAGGCATATATCTTCCTAGGACCTTTCGTCCAGGGACAGTCCTTCAATGCAACTATCGCCGCCAATGCTACAATCAACGGCTCTGCAGGTAGCGACAATTTAGGGCTCCCGCTCGTTGCCGATGATTTCAACAACGACACCTACGACGACTTTGTGGTCGTAGCCAAGAGCGCAGATGGTGATTCCTCCAATGTGGGTCAGGCTTATCTCTTCCTCGGGGGTCCGAACGGCATCCACTCAGGGAACGCGACCCAGCACGCTAATCTAACTCTAAGCGGTTTGGAGTCTGGTTACGGTCTATCTTTCTCAGGAACATCTGGCAACTTCAACAACGACAGTTATCCTGAGTTAGCACTTGGATGTGATTCTGCGGACATTGTCGACAGCAACGCAGGCCAGACGCTGGTTTACGACTTTGCACCCTACTTGAAAGATATTACAATAGATATAGGCAATGATGCTGACAATGAATGGACAGGTTCAGGCAGATTCAGCACCGTCCAGAACGTGAGTGACTTCATATCTGAGGTGAACGATTATCTCGACACTTGTACAGCAGTCAACAATAATTGCACAGTGCCAATTAGCATAAGTGCAGGCAGCGCTGGCCAGGTTTCGTTCGACCAACTGGAAGTGGTCTATGACTATTTGGACAGGTCGACACTACCGAAGACCCTCACAGGCTGGAAGCGCATCTGGATCCCAGATCCGAACTTCCCGAACAACTTCACGGTCGAAATCGTGTTGCAGGCAATAAATGGTTCAGTATCCAACATCTTCTTCAGTGACTACTTACCTTCCGGAGCAACAGTCTACACAGACAATGTCACCTACTGGAATTCCACAGGTAAGGGCACGTACAACTTGACCAATAGTTCAGACTACTTCAAGACATGGGAAGGGCTTGTTTCTCTTCCAGATGGCACTATAGCCGACGTATACATATACAACTTCACTGGTTCGAGCACGCTTTGGGAGGGACAACTCTTTGCCAACGACACCTTGAATGTCACATACAATGTTTCGGTCCTCGGCGGAGGGTCTTGGAAGCTCCCGACACTAATATTCGGTCTCGACCCTGCTACAGGAGAGATGATTTCTGTTCCATTGGGAGACGAGGTGGCAATCCCACTCTTCGACGTCTTTGTCGACGTCCAGAATAAAGTGGTGGAGGTGGGAGATGTTGTTGTGGGTATGGTCAAGATGCTGAATGTCGGCGGGCCCCTAGTCCAGGTGGACATGTCGCTCACAAGTTACATATCAGATCCGGAAGGTAATGTGATGGACAAGTCCAATGAGATGGTCGCTGTTTACAGAAAACAGGAAAAGACTGTTTTGATGCAAGTCCCCGAGGATGCACAAGCCGGGAAATATCTCTTCCACACTGTCGGTGTCTACTCTGGCCAGATGGTGGCCACCTCGAGCGACATCTTCGAGGTCAAGAGAGCTATCAATGACTTTGCCAATATCAAGGAGAACTCTAACCTAATCTTGATGTTCGGAATGCTGATGATAATCCTGATGCTGGCTAGGAGTAAAACCGTAATAGTCAAAGAAGTAATTAGAGAAGAATCTGTCAAGGATGCAAAATCCAAGAAACCTAAGTGATTATTATTTCTTCTTCTTGCCTTCCAGCCTGTCGACGAGACTTCTGAGGTCTTGAATCTCTTTTCTGAATTCCTGGACCTCTGTCATAAGTGTCGACTCGGAGATATCCTCGTGCTTTTCTATCTTCCTGATTTGCCTGAACTCGAGTTCTAGGAGAATCAAGTAGATGACAACAAAAGTACTGAGAATGACTAAAAGCTCCAAAATGGGAACGTTTATTCCGAATACGTACATTAGATCACCTAAGCGTGACTAAAGTAAAAGAACTATAAAAACCTACGCCTTGCTTATTGAAGTGCAGAATCGTGCTTGCCTTGATCGATTTCCTTCTGGAAATCTCTTGGGTCTTTTCCTTCCACACGGACACCCATTGAAACACAAGTACCAAGAATCTCTTTTACTCGGGTCTTCAGGCTCGCTCCCAAAAGATTTCCTTCTTTCATCTTGGCGACTTTGATTATTTGTTCGAGAGTGGCGTTAGCTGCTTCCTCTTTCTGGTCGCTTCCACCTTTGTCCATGCCAATTTCCTGTTTGAGGAGTGCACTTGCAGGAGGGGTTCCAACCTCAATCTCAAATGTTTTAGTTTTCTCGTCAACAATAATCTTGACTGGGACTTTCATGCCTGCAAAACTCTTGGTCTTTTCATTTATCTGAGCGACAATCTCACCGATATTGACACCGAGCGGTCCAAGGGCCGAACCCATTGTTGCGCCGGCTGCAGCCTTACCACCTTCAACCATAACATCTACGACTACCATTACCTTTCACCTTCCTTTATTTCCTTGGACTGAAGAACAGAAGTGTCCTCAGCTAGTACACGGACAGCGTCCATCTTGACAGTTATTGGGATAGGGACAGTAGCTTCAATTAGTTCCACAGTGACTGAATCCTTAGACTGGTCAACGCGGACGATTTTAGCTTTCTCACCTTTGAATGGTCCGGAGATTAGTTCAACCAAGGCCTTTTCCGGAATGGTTTTCACGCTCTTAGCTTCGAGGTAGTGTTCTATTTCAGTAAATGCTACTTCTCCGCCAATAAGTCCACGGATGTGTTGGATGCTGTGAATAGCTTTCAAAACATCATTCCGTTTCGTGGATTCGATGAAAATATATCCTTTTAATCCGGCCGGGGCCATGACTGAGGAGACATCTAGCTTTTCGAGCTTGACTCGGTTTGCTAAGAACTCAGCTACAGTATTTTCTTTTCCCACGGTCGTGCGAATTGCATACACTCGAGGTTCGGCGTCTGAATCATCGCTTGGTTCTTCCTTATCTTCTTTAACCTCTTCAGGCTTTTCTTCCTCTTTCGGTTCTTCTGTTGTTGGCTCTTCGACTTTCACAGGTTCTGGCTGAGGCTCGGTTGGCTCTTCTTGAGTCTTCTCTGGTTCTTCCTTAGCCTCTTCAGGCTTCTCTTCCTTTACCTCTTCTGTTTCGCCTACTGGCTGGAGTTCTGGAAGACCCTCTATCGCGTGTTCTTTTTCCTCAGTCATTTAATTCTCACAAGAATACTTGGTTGATTAGTTGGATGGCAAAGCCTAAAATCCCAATCACAGCCATACCGAGTGAAGTGACTTTAACAATCACCTTGAACTCTTCGAAGTCTGGCTTCTTTGTGATTTGGAGTACACGCTTGTACTCCTTCAGGCTCAGCTTTGACATCTCAAATCACGAAGTCGATTCCGTATTCCTCTTCCATCTCAGTCTTCTTCTCTTCCTTGGTAGCAGATTTGCCGCCAGGGAGGATTTGAGCCTGAGGTTTGAGGCCTGTAACTATGAGCATGACCCTCATCAGGTTTTGGAGTTCTCTATCAACTCGCGCTCCCCAGATGACTCGTGCTGCTGGGTCCAGTCTGTCAGAGACTGTCTCCATGACTATTCGTGCGTCTTTCAGCGTCATGTCAGGACCGCCTGTGATGTTGATTAAGGCACCCTTTGCACCCATTATATCTACATCAAGCAGAGGATTCATGACTGCGCGTTCGACTGCGTCAATAGCTTTATTTTCAGTATCGGATTCACCCAGACCAATCATGGCCGTTCCACCGTCTTTCATAATGGCCTTGACGTCGGCGAAATCGAGGTTGACTAATCCCTCTTGGGTAACCAGTTCAGTAATTCCCTTGACTGCATTGACGAGAATCTCGTCTGCAACACGGAATGCTGCATTCAATGGCAATTCAGGAACAATTTCAAGGAGCTTGTCGTTCGGAATGAGAATTACAGTGTCGGAAACCTTTCTCAACTTTTCGAGCCCGCCTCGGGCATTCTCCCATCTCATCATACCTTCAACTGTGAATGGTAGTGTGACAACTGCTATTGTCAATGCACCAGACTTCTTGGCAATCTCTGCAACGACCGGTAATGAACCTGTTCCAGTTCCACCGCCGAGTCCGCAAGTAACGAAGACCATATCGCTTCCTGACAGAACTGACTTCAGTTCGCCTTCGGATTCTTTAGCGGCCTCTTCACCCATCTTTGGGTTGCTGCCTGCACCAAGACCGCCAGTTACTTCTTTACCTAAAAGAAGCTTCCTGTCTGCGTGCGTGTAGAGCAAATCTTGTGCGTCAGTATTGACTGCGATGCACTCTGCACCTTTCACACCGATTTCCATCAATCTACTCAGTGTGTTGTTTCCAGCTCCACCAGCACCAACGACTCGAATTCGAGTATTGTTTGTGCCTAGGAGATCATCTAGCTCCTTGTCTGACGGAGCTGTTCCTTTTTTGGTCTTAAGCAAGTCTGCTTCGACCGGTTCTTTAACTGCAGTTTTTACAATGGTTTCCAACGTAATTCCTCCTTGAAAGTCAAGAAAATTCAGGATTATAAACGTAATTTTTCTATATAAAGGTTTTGTCTTATTTCTTAGTCTTGGCTTTTGCCGGCTTTTTACCATTCTCGGGCTTGAAGTCGACCTTCAGGCCGAGATGTTTCTTCGCTTCTTCCTCAATTTTCTTTTGTATAAGCGGCCAGTAAGGACTGGACGCCTTGAACTCTACTTCTCCTTTGTTTCCTGAAACTTTAATCTTGAAGCCCTCATCCGTTCCTTTATGGAGCCTTATCAAAGCAGCGAGCTGGTCCTTTTTGGAGCTCACCTTGCTAATGATTTTTACTTTATACTCAAGGTCTTTTCCAGCTAATGGGTGATTGAAATCAACGCGCACACGACCGCCTGAAACACTGGATACAGTCCCCCTCATGTTCCCGACCTGGACTTCCATACCTGGCATAATGAACTTCTCTTTAAATCGACCTTTTGGCAAAACCTTAATCAGACTTAGATTCCGTTCGCCAAAACCATCTTTTGGTTTGATATCAACCTTGAGTTCTTTTCCTATTTCCTGACCTATTAATTCCTCTTCAAGCCCTTTTAACAGATGGCCTGCACCTAGCATGACCTCGCTCGGGATGTACTTCTGTTCTTCTCTGAAAATCCCCTCTTTCTTGGCTACGGATTCCTGAGTCAGGTCAAAAATCATCCCTGTGATTTTGACTCGTCCAACATAATCCAGACGGACAAAGTCTCCTTTCTTGGTCTTCATGTTAGCGTCACTATCCCATTGACGCTTCTTATAGATTTTCCTTAGCTCGGCGCACCCTTTATTAATAGGTTTTCTCGAATAGAATTCCATGACAGAAGTCCGCGATGCAATCCATGGAACCATAATCTTGAATCCTCTCGAGACGCGAGTCCTGGATACTCCAGAAGTCCAGCGTTTAAGGCGAATAAAATGTCTTGGTTTTACTTACTTAGTCTATCCTGGAGCAAACCATAATAGGTTCGAGCACAGTTTGGGGACAATGAAACTTGCAGGCAAGTTGGCCCGACTTTTGAAGCTTTCAGAAACTGCTCAGCAAAACCTCAAACTCGCCGGCCTTTTGCACGACATTGGCCATGGCCCATTCTCTCACACTACTGATTTGGTAATCAAGAAACACCTCAAAGAGTCTCATGAGTCAATCTCAGCCAAAAAGATTCGAAAGGGCCCGCTAGCTGACCTTCTTCGCGAAGAAGGCATCCATGTTAATCAAGTTGCGGATTTAGTCAAAGGCAAAGGAAGGTACGCAAAAATACTCCATAGCGAGCTCGACGTCGACCGCATGGACTATCTAATCCGCGACAGCCACTACACTGGTGTTGCATACGGTGTTGTGGACCTTGACCGCCTCTTGACCACACTCAAAATAAAAAAGGGTGAACTGATTATTACAGGTGGAACCCAGGCCGCTGAATCCCTTCTCCGCGCACGCTTCTTGATGTACCCGACAGTCTACGAACATCACACGTCTCGAATCGCAGAATCGATGTTTGCGCACGCAATGGACCGCGCAGTTTCTGATGGCTACTTCAAACCTGAAGAACTCATGGCGCTCGATGATATTGAAGCCATCTTCCGCCTAAGAAATTCCGGCGGATACCCACTAAAGATAATCAAACGCATTGACGAAAGAAAACTCTTCAAACGTGCGGCAGTCATGAACCGCGGTCTTTTAGGAAATTCAACAGAAAAGCTCGTAAAGATTGGAACCAAACTCAAAAAGATACAAAAGCTCGAGAATGAAATAGCCCAGACTGCCAAGCTTGACCCAGGTCAGGTGCTCTTAGACCTCCCACTCCCACTTCATCCAAAAGGCGAGACAGAAGTTCTTGTCGAACTCAAAGACAGGCTTGTAAAGGCAGAGGAAGCAAGTGTCTCAATTAGAACGCTTGAAGAAGCCCAATGGGATTACTGGAACGCGATGATATTCTGTGACCGAAGGCACAAAACCGCAGTCGCTGAGGCAACTGAAAAAGTATTGGGTGTGAACCTAAAAGGTTCGACACAAGAGAAGCTTACGACCTTCTGAGCGTGAATGATTAAGTTTTTAAAGAAGCTTACCCAACTATCAGGCATAGCCCCGTAGTGTAGTGGCCCCATCTTTTCTTAGAAAGAAAAGCTGGACCAAAAGAAACGGGGCTTAAACACCGTAGCCCCGTAGTGTAGTGGCCAAGCATGTAGGCCTTTGGAGCCTATGACAGCAGTTCGAATCTGCTCGGGGCTACCACTCTTTTATAATAGCTATTTACTATTCTTTACTTATGACCGAGTCACTGGAAGTCTATGATTTGGATGGTAAGCTAATCAAAACAGAAGACAGGAAAAAGTTCTACTCAGAGGCTAAGGAAGAGTTTGCCAAGAGCGGAAAAATCTCAAGGCAGGTGAAGATAATCCGATTACTTCTTTTGAACTCAAAAGGGAGAATATATCTTCAAAAAAGAAGCAAACTCAAGAACGAAAACCCAGGCTTATATGATAAAACCATCGGAGGCCATGTGTTGAAGGGAGAGTCTTGGGATGCAACTGTCGTACGTGAGTGTGCAGAGGAGCTAGGATTTCCTGCGTCAATCTTACCTGCTTCAGAGTTCGATAAGGCCATATTAGGAACTAACCTTAACATTGTTGGTGTTTTCAAAAAGCTAGACTACACTCCAAATTCCCTATCAGTGCGCATTACCAAGGACGGAGATAAATTCATCCAACCATTCATGGCAACAGTATATGTTGGATATTATGATGGTGCAATAAAATTCTTTGATGGCGAGAGCTCAGGCATTGAAACATTTTCTCTACCTGAATTACTAGAAGAAATCAGCAAAAAGCCTGACAAATTTACTGAGGACCTGAGAGATATGGTTAAGCGGTATGAAAAATCTCTGAAAGCGATAAAATAGTTTCACATTTAGCAGGTTACGTGGACCAAGGCCGCTTTCGGTCCAGGATGTTCTTCAAAAGTCTTCTTGAAATGAGAAGTGTGGACCTTAATCAGATGCACGCCTTTGTTCTTACACAGTTCTTTTACATCTCCATGGACTTTTAGACACCCAGAAAATCCTGTTGCGATTATTAGTGCGGAAGGACGATTCTCCACGAGCTTTTTTATCTCTTCAGCATCAACCACGTGAGAAGTGTTGTACTTAGCTCTCACTGCTCCGCGGTCGCGCGCTTCCACAGTTCCGTCCGAAAAGATGTAGACGTCTCCGTGCTCTTTTCGGTCTATTATAATGTATCCGAATTCGATTTCGTCTATTGAGATTTTTTCACTCATCTCGCTTACTTCAAATCCTCTTTTATCCGCTCAAGCAATTTTGGAAAGTCAGGCTTGGCTATTTCAGCACCTGCTGCAGGTTTGTGCCCGCCGCCTTTTCCATCCAAATCCTTGAGATGTTTTTTTACCAAGGAAGCAACATCAATTGGTGATTGTGTTCTCAGACTCAGGCGTATTCTTTCCCTATCTGACCAAACTAAAATTACCTTGTTTGGATATTCTTCCTGAAGATAATTAGCAATATTTCCCTTCAGGCCAAATTTGGACTCGACCTGGTAGATTACCAATCTGCTAAAGATTTCTGCCTTTTTCGTGTGTTCGATTTTGAGTCTCTCTATTTCAGTCTTGATTTCTGTGCGGTATTTTTTCAAAAGCTTGGCACTTTTAGAACTCGGCTTCAGCAAGTCTTTCGGCGCCTCGCACTCTTGAAGTGCTTCAAGTGCGAGCGGGGCTTTTCCATCTTTATAGGCCTCTGCACTGTCCAGGGTTGCTGAGAGTTCTTTCAATTGCTCAAGTGTTAATTCATATTCGTCCTTGACTTGTTCAATTAGTTCAGATATCTTTCCATCTCCTCTGTCACCAATACTTCCGACAGCAGTAAGCCATGCCGGTCCGTCAGTCACTCTATAAACAAGATAGGAAGCACTGGGATTGAGATTCTCTGGAGCGTGGAATAGTAAGGGATTGACTACTATTGCCTGTCCGAAATCCTCGCCAAAAAATCTATGGTGGTCAAATACTCCCACCTTTCTTTCTTCTGCCATCTTCTTCAGAAACCTTGCAGATTCATTTCCCAGGTCAACGACAATCAAGACATCCGGGTCGTATTCGATTATCTTCGCCTGCATATCTTCATTGATTTCTGGACTACCATTAGGACAAGCAGTCTCTATCTTTTTCACTCCTTTCTTTTTCAGGGCCCGAAGCAGGATAGATGCCGCAGAAATACCATCAGAATCTGTATGGTAGACCATGAACACCTTTTCTTTGGGCTTAATAGAGTTCATGAACTTCTTACCACTCTTTACGACGTACTTGTACAGGAATCTGCCAAGCTTCTCTTTGAGCGCGTCAGTGACAGTTATGAGTACGATTCCTTCATTTGGCTGGCCGTAGAGTATCTGTGTCCCTGAGGGTGCGAGCATTGCGACTGGAATAACTGCAAGGTCTTCTTCACCTTGAACGCGAATCTCTATTCGTTTTTTGCGCAGTGCGCGTTGAACCTCTCTCCATAGTTCTGAACGCACCATACCTGCTTCATTTTCCACATCGACTACTGGAAGTCCAGTATCTGTGAACTTGACCTTCTTCCTTTTGATTCGACCATCGACAATCGCAACCATTGGTTTGAGTCCTGCTTCAATAACTGTCCTGGTGCACCTATCCCCCACCAGAATGAATTCACCTTCAATAAGCTTCTTGACTTCGTCTATATTCTTGTAAAGCCTGCCCCACGGCTCCTTGAACACTTCTCTATCTCTTTTTTCGAGTTTAAATTCTAGAAACATCTATATCTGCGTAAGTAGGAATGCGATTATTGCGAAGAATGAGATTGCAGGCAATGCTGGCAATGCTATTCGATATTTCTCGACGATGTATTGGTCTACTACTAGTCCAATAAGCGAACCGACCATAGAAGCTAATGCAGGAACCAATCCAAAATCACCTAGTAGGGCCACAGAAAAGACTGCTGGGAAGGCGATGTCGCCGGTTCCAATCATGTAAAATGATTCTGGGTCTTTTTTCTTGGCTTTGAGTGGTTTGCTTGCTATTGTATCTGTCAATTTACCTTTGGACGGGATGATGAGTGCGAACGGCGTCCCTTGCGAAGACATGCCTTCAAACATGGTCACCATGTGTTTGGTCTTGAATACTGCGATATAATCGTAGATAGAGGCAAGTATCAGGACGACTAGAACTGCCTCGGTCCGGAAGAACATTGCGAGTTGAGGGCCGACACCTGCAATGGCCAGTATCAGTGCAATATTTTGGTACAAGACAAGAGGTTTCCAGAACCTGAGCAGTGCAAGCCCTATAGCTAATCCTGAAGCAAATGCCCAGGGCATGACTGTTAGGAACACTGTCCTGCTTCCAATGAAGATTAACCAGGCGAAAAGGAGTTTGAAGATGATTGGCTTTTTGAGGTACTTCAAAATCACAATGAGCATGAACGTCGCAAACAAGAGAGAGGTGAAGAAAATGCTAACACCTTCCGACGTACTTTCAATCACTACTGCCTCCCTGACCCCAGAGATAATCATTACAAATCCAGTCCACAGTGCCAGGAGCTGTGTGACCAAGAACATACCAACTTCGTACTTGAAGGAGCGCCTCATCTTAATCTGCTCCTTACTGCAGCATACACTTTTCTCTTCTTCTGCTCAATCTTCCATGAGAATCTAAAGAGCCACGCTGGGTGATAAGAGAATACTTTTTGGGACTTGAGACTGAATCTCTCGAGCCAACTTATGTTGCGAGCCCTGGCAAAATTACATAGGTAGTTGGTCCGTGGGTAAAGGCACCCTCCGCCAGACAGAAAACTGATGAGCCATGTGGCCAGGTAAAGAGGTACATACTTTGCAATCTGGCTCAGTAAAGGACCTATCATCGGGATGAACAGGAAGGCATTGTCAGCCCAGGCCCCTACGGTTCCAACTGCCAGAACACCGAACCAAGTAGAGTTTGCAGTCAATACTGTAGAGAAAATGATGATAGGTAGGAAAAGTAATCCAATTATTACTGTGCTTACTATATCGAGCACATATTCTGTCATGAAAGAGGCAAGATACTGGACTACTGTCGTGACCCCGCTAGCAACCCAACCTGCTCCAGGTATCCACCCGATAGCCGCGATGATGGCTGCGGAGACTAAGCTTATACCAAGTGCAAGATAGCCTTGGACGATTACAATAGATGAAGCCATGGTTGCTGCAGCACCATGACTTAGTTCACCAATAGTGTCGCCCACCAAATAAGCGACGAGCACGATGATACAGAATAGGATGTAGAGATTTGAATCCCAGATAATCGAAAAGGCAATCTGCGCAATCTTGAGAGGAATCATCATGGCCCAACCGAGGTTCTCAATCCCTGTGAAAAGCGTACTGGTGTCCATTATTTTCCCCTTTCCTCAATCTCCCTAATCTTCTTCTCAAGGGCCTTATTCGGTCTGAAGAAGAACTCTACCATCATGAGCAGTATCACACCCTGTATTATCACCAGGCTCGCTAATGACATGGCAGTTAGTGCCCAATATAGCAATGTTCCGCCAGTTAATAAAAGATTGTTTGTGAGCGGAAGCACTGCTAAGAAAGCGATAAATGCCGAGGAAACTGAAATTATTCCTGTTCTCCGCGACGGGAACGCACCTTCTTCCTCTTTGAACTTTTTGAAGTTAACTAAGACTTTTCCTAATATCAAGGCAGTGAGCCAGGCCATAGCCACTCCTCCAAAAAGACCAGTAAGTAGTCTTAGCACATTGGTGCTCTCTCTCAGACCGAGTAGTTGGGTTCCTCCATCGTAGAGAATCGGTGCGAAGAGGAAAAACATCCACTTGATTTGGAAGTGCTCGCGCAGATATTCTCTGGAGCGTAAGGCAATAAGAAAAGCCATGAAGAATCCAATGTAGATTCCCATATCTCGTGCACACACAAAGAATTGAAGTCCATTGATGAAGATTGAGCGTTCTGGTATCTGGTGGCAGAGAAAAGAACCGATGCTCATCACAAGTTCAAGCATCATGGAGGGGTTCCACCCCCTCCCACCCCTGTGAAGTTGGCAAATCTCATGGTTTTTGAATGTGTCCAGGTCTAGGTTCGAAGAGGTCACCTTTCTGCTTCAATTTATCAATAAGCTCTTCGACGAGCATCTGGGACATTCCCCTTTCTTTTGCCTCTCTTAGGAGAGATTCGATTGGGATGCGCTTGCCTTCACTTTGCTCAAGGTCTTTAACAATCTCTAATAGCTCGTGGATTCGGCTTCTTTGCGATGAAGAAATTCCAGTCTCGATTCTGTCTATATCAATCTTTCCTGTCTCAGGGTCTGTGCCCAATGCTTTGAGCGAGTTCTCTAGCAGTTTTGTCGCCCTTTGGGTGTCTTCTGGTCTAATCTCAGTATCAAGTCGTACTCGAGCACTCGCCTCTGCGAGTCTGACCATTGCCTCTAACTGTCTTGCAGTCAATGGAACATTTCCAGACTCGTCCCCTAAGTACTTAGTCCTCCATTCGACATAGAAGTCTTCCATCATCTTCCTTGCTTCATTTGTCAGCTTTGGAGTTGCGTGCCTGCGCGAATAAGCGATATATTTTCTCAAGAATTCAGGCTTGAATGGAGGTTCGGCAGTCTTCGGATGCATAAATGTCTTCAAAATATGTTCAGCTATTGCCTTATCACCTTCAGCACTTGGCACGTCCTTGATTGGGAACTTCAAATCAAATCGTGAGAGGATGGCTGGACCTAGCTCGACCTGGTCTGAGACCGGTCTGTACGGGTCGAACCGACCATACTTTGGATTCGCGGCCGCCAATACCGCGGTTCGCGTATTCAGGCTGGTGACTATTCCAGCTTTTGCAATACTGACTGTCTGTTGTTCCAATGCTTCGTGCATTGCACTCCTATCTTCCTTAGACATCTTGTCAAACTCGTCGACACATGCGATACCAAGGTTTGCGAGAACCAAGGCTCCAGCTTCAAGTATCCATCCGCCAGTTTGTTCATCCTTTATCGCGCTTGCTGTCAACCCTGCTCCTGAAGCACCTTTACCTGATACATACTTTCCCTTTGGTGCAAGTTGGGCTACGTAGCGCAAAATTTGGCTGTTGTGCACGTAGATATCATTGGCAACGAAGTTGTGGTATGTCGGAACCTGCAGGTCGTACACCCACTCTTTGGTCGGTTTTCTTTTCTTGATTGAGATGATCTGGTCCCAGTAGATGTCTGATTGTGAGAGCGTCTTGAGACGGGAAATGGCCTCAGCGATGGACTTATCTGGTTCTATCTGCGAGTACTTCTTCTCGAAAGCTGCAACTATTTTCTTGAGAGCTGTGAGTGAAGGATTCCGATCCTTGTGTTCATAGTGGTTCATAGTTGGTCGTGGCACACCACACTGTTTTTGATAAAGGCCGAGACTGAGCCTTGTCCTCCTTAGAATGTCCCCTACAGAAGGGATAACATCCAAGTTGGTGTTGTGCTGTTCTACCCTCTTCAATCTTTCTGCCTTTGCAGCGCACCTGAATCCTATTTCTTTGTCGAATGTGACAATGTCCTCTCCACTGATTCTCAGGCGATGGTATGTTCTGAGCGGGCCAGATGAATTCGTAGCACGTTTTCTGGTCGTTTTGTACTGTGAAGCGATTCCAAACCTGAGCAGGAGGTGCTTGGTGTGCTTGATTAGCGCTTTGGAAGCGGAAATAATCGATATCTCCCGTTCTTTCTTAGATACCGTGCCTTCTGCATCAAATAAACCCCCAAGGAATGCTGCGATTTCTTCTTTGGAGCATTTGAATAGTAAGTCCGGCACATCTTTCCCTGCTGAGAGT